>NZ_JAJNSA010000003.1:0-72810 GCF_027497875.1 Streptococcus sp. SM3
AGAAGGCAAGCTCCAAGTTAAGGTTGATACCCAGCTCTTCCGTGGAGTTCACTATGAAATTATCGCCTATGACGAACTCGGAAATGAATGGATGATCCACTCAACTCGTAAGGCCATCGTGGGTGAGGAAATCGGTCTGGACTTTGAGCCAGAAGATATCCATATCATGCGTCTCAACGAAACCGAAGAAGAGTTCGATGCTCGTATCGAAGAATATGTGGAAATCGAAGAGCAAGAAGCAGGTCTGATCAATGCAATCGAGGAGGAAAGAGATGAAGAAAACAAGCTCTAAACTCTTTGTAGTGCCCTACATGCTTTGGATTGCCCTCTTTGTGTTGGCACCCTTGGTCTTGATTTTCGGTCAATCCTTTTTCAACATTGAAGGTCAGTTCAGTTTAGAAAATTACAAATCCTACTTTGCGTCACAAAACTTGACCTATCTCAAAATGAGCTTTAACTCTGTGCTTTATGCAGGGATTGTGACCTTTGTAACCCTCCTTATCAGCTATCCAACAGCCCTCTTTTTGACCCGTCTCAAGCACCGTCAACTCTGGCTCATGCTGATTATCCTGCCAACCTGGATCAATTTGCTCCTCAAGGCCTATGCCTTTATCGGGATTTTTGGTCAGAATGGCTCTATTAACCAATTTTTGGAATTCATCGGAATTGGTTCACAGCAGTTGCTCTTTACCGATTTCTCCTTTATCTTTGTCGCAAGCTACATCGAGCTTCCCTTTATGATTTTGCCCATTTTCAATGTCTTGGACGATATGGATAATAACCTCATCAATGCCAGCTACGATCTGGGTGCGACCAAGTGGGAGACCTTCCGCTATGTCATCTTCCCTCTATCGATGAACGGCGTGCGAAGTGGAGTTCAGTCGGTCTTTATTCCAAGCTTGAGTCTCTTCATGCTGACCCGTTTGATTGGTGGGAACCGCGTTATCACCTTGGGGACAGCCATTGAGCAGAACTTCCTGACAAATGACAACTACGGTATGGGTTCTACCATCGGTGTGATTCTCATTCTGACCATGTTCATCACCATGTGGGTGACCAAGGAAAGGAGAGAACGATGAAAAAATTTGCCAACCTTTATCTGGGACTGGTCTTTCTTGTCCTCTACCTGCCAATCTTTTACTTGATTGGCTATGCCTTTAATGCAGGCAACGACATGAATAGCTTTACAGGCTTTAGTTTGAGTCATTTTAAAACCATGTTTGGCGATGGTCGCCTTATGTTAATTGTGACTCAGACCTTTTTCTTGGCCTTTCTGTCAGCATTGATAGCGACCATTATCGGGACTTTTGGAGCTATTTACATCTACCAGTCTCGTAAGAAATACCAAGAAGCCTTTCTATCACTCAATAATATCCTCATGGTTGCGCCTGATGTTATGATTGGTGCCAGCTTCTTGATTCTCTTTACTCAACTCAAATTTTCACTTGGCTTTTTGACTGTTCTATCTAGTCACGTGGCCTTCTCCATTCCTATCGTGGTCTTGATGGTCTTGCCTCGTCTCAAGGAAATGAACGGTGACATGATTCATGCAGCCTATGACTTGGGAGCCAGTCAATTTCAGATGTTCAAGGAAATCATGCTTCCTTACCTGACTCCGTCTATCATTGCAGGTTACTTCATGGCCTTCACCTATTCGCTAGATGACTTTGCCGTGACCTTCTTCGTAACGGGAAATGGCTTTTCAACACTATCAGTCGAGATTTACTCTCGTGCTCGTAAGGGGATTTCGCTAGAAATCAATGCCCTGTCTGCCCTTGTCTTTCTCTTTAGTATTATCCTAGTTGTTGGTTATTACTTTATCTCACGTGAGAAGGAGGAGCAAGCATGAAAAAACTCTATTCATTTTTAGCAGGAATCGTAGCCATTATCCTGGTCTTGTGGGGAATTGCGACTCATCTCGATAGTAAAATCAATAGCCGAGATAGTCAAAAACTGGTTATCTACAACTGGGGGGACTATATCGATCCAGAACTTTTGGAGCAATTCACAGAAGAAACAGGAATCCAAGTCCAGTATGAGACCTTTGATTCCAACGAAGCCATGTATACCAAGATCAAGCAGGGTGGAACGACCTACGATATTGCCATCCCTAGTGAATACATGATTAATAAGATGAAGGACGAAGACCTCTTGGTACCGCTTGACTATTCAAAACTTGAAGGTCTTGAAAATATCGGACCAGAGTTCCTCAACCAGTCCTTTGACCCAGGCAATAAATTCTCCATTCCTTACTTCTGGGGAACCTTGGGAATTGTCTACAATGAAACTATGGTAGATGAAGCGCCTGAGCATTGGGATGACCTCTGGAAGCCAGAGTATAAGAACTCTATCATGCTCTTTGATGGGGCGCGTGAGGTGCTGGGACTCGGACTCAATTCCCTCGGCTACAGCCTCAACTCCAAGGATAGCCAGCAGTTGGAAGAGACAGTGGACAAGCTTTACAAGCTCACTCCAAATATCAAGGCTATTGTTGCCGACGAGATGAAGGGCTACATGATTCAGAACAATGCTGCTATCGGCGTGACCTTCTCTGGTGAAGCCAGCCAAATGCTGGAGAAAAATGAAAATCTACGCTATGTGGTTCCGACTGAGGCCAGCAACCTTTGGTTTGACAATATGGTCATTCCTAAAACAGTCAAAAGCCAAGATGCAGCCTATGCCTTTATCAACTTTATGTTGAAACCTGAAAATGCTCTCAAAAATGCAGAGTATGTCGGCTATTCAACACCAAACCTACCAGCTAAGGAATTACTCCCAGAGGAGAAAAAAGAAGATAAAGCCTTCTATCCAGATGCTGAAACTATGAAACACCTAGAAGTTTATGAGAAATTTGACCATAAATGGACAGGCAAATATAGCGACCTCTTCCTACAGTTTAAAATGTATCGGAAGTAGGAGTTAGCAGTCACGAAACGAATCAGTCAAGCTGGTTCGTTTTTTAAAAAATAAAAGGCAATTTTTGTAACGGTATCTTTTTCTATGATAGTTGCTTATTTTCTTTCCCAGTAGTATACTAAGTTTAACCTTACAGAAAGCGGTAACAAATAATGAAAATATCTACTTTTTTCAAAAAAAGTTATTGGCCAACCTTTTTGATTGTTAACGAAACAATTATACTATTCTCTCTAAAGGATGGTTTGGATAGACAATACCTAACAACTGATTCCATACATTTGGTGATAGGTTTCTTTATATTTGCAAATATTTTCGTAGCTATCTTTAACAATTCAAAACTTTGGAATAAAAGTTGGGATAAAAAGAGTGATAGCAGTAAGAAAAAATATATTCTGAAAAAGTAATCTGAGATGTAGGTAATGGGTTATTTAAATAGGAATCATTCCCAGTTGACGCAAGCTTAAAAAAACGTTATAATAAGAAAGTTGAGAATTGATTTTCACTCATCTTAGTCCAGAGAAATGGCGGTGCTGCGAGCCATCTAAGCTAGGAAGTCATGCTACTCAATCATACAATTGCATAAGAACAAGAGAATGACAAGTTCATTGAATGAAGGTGGTACCGCGGTTTTTCGCCCTTCGTGATATGAGCTTGTCTTTTGATTTTTGGAGGTGTTGATGAAAACATTTCTTGTCAAACAAAAGTTTCGTCTTGGAGGCGAACGCTTCGCTATCAAGGATGACAGGGGAGAAATCGCCTATCAGGTGGAGGGATCATTTTTTAAGATTCCCAAAACTTTTACCATCTATGACGCCTATGGTGAATGGGTCAGTCAAATCAGTAAAGAAATCTTGACCTTGCTACCTCGTTTTGAGATTCAACTTAGGGATGGCTCGAGTTTTGTCATTCGTAAGAAGTTGACTTTCTGGCGAGATAAGTATGAATTTGATAATCTGGGGCTTCGTATCGAGGGAAATATCTGGGATTTGAATTTCAAACTACTGGATGATCGCGATCAGTTGATTGCGGAAATCAGGAAAGAACTCTTCCATCTGACCTCTACTTATAACGTAACAGTCCTTGAGGACGCTTATGCAGACCTAGTCATTTCCCTCTGTGTCGCGATTGACTATGTGGAAATGCTGGAAAGCCAATCACATTAAACAAGTAAATAAGGAGACAATATGAAACAACTATCTAGTGCACAAGTACGCCAAATGTGGCTTGATTTCTGGGCGACCAAAGGTCACTCAGTAGAACCATCAGTGAGCTTGGTTCCTGTAAATGATCCAACACTTTTGTGGATCAACTCTGGGGTAGCAACCCTTAAGAAATACTTTGACGGGACCATTATCCCTGAAAATCCACGTATTACCAATGCCCAAAAGGCTATCCGTACCAACGATATTGAAAACGTAGGGAAGACTGCTCGTCACCATACCATGTTTGAAATGTTGGGGAACTTCTCTATTGGAGATTACTTCCGTGACGAAGCCATCACTTGGGCTTATGAGCTTTTGACAAGCCCAGAATGGTTTGATTTCCCAGCTGAAAAACTTTACATGACCTACTATCCAGATGATAAAGATTCTTATAACCGCTGGATTGAGGTAGGAGTGGACCCAAGTCATTTGATTCCGATCGAGGACAACTTCTGGGAAATCGGTGCAGGACCTTCTGGACCAGATACAGAAATCTTCTTTGACCGTGGAGAAGCATTTGACCCAGAAAATATCGGTATTCGCCTGCTTGCAGAAGATATCGAAAACGACCGTTACATCGAAATCTGGAACATCGTTTTGTCACAATTTAACGCAGACCCTGCTGTTCCTCGTAGCGAGTACAAGGAATTGCCACACAAGAACATTGATACGGGCGCTGGTTTGGAGCGTTTGGTAGCGGTTATCCAAGGGGCTAAGACCAACTTTGAAACTGACCTCTTCATGCCAATCATTCGTGAAGTGGAGAAATTGTCTGGTAAGGTTTATGACCAAGATGGCGACAACATGAGCTTTAAGGTTATCGCTGACCACATCCGCTCACTTTCATTTGCCATCGGTGATGGTGCCCTTCCAGGAAATGAAGGTCGTGGTTATGTCCTTCGTCGTCTTCTCCGTCGTGCTTCTATGCATGGTCAAAAATTGGGTATCAACGAGCCTTTCCTTTACAAACTCGTTCCAACCGTTGGAAAAATCATGGAAAGCTACTACCCAGAAGTGCTTGAAAAACGTGACTTTATCGAAAAAATCGTTAAGAGCGAAGAAGAATCATTTG
Organism: Streptococcus sp. SM3; assembly: GCF_027497875.1. The sequence goes on from NZ_JAJNSA010000003.1 coordinate 5,191, forward strand.
CTCGTACCCTTCACTCAGGTCAACACTTTGCCCAAGGCATCGTAGCAGACTTGAAAGAAAAAGGTCAATCTGTCATCGCTGGTTCAGATGTCTTTAAACTTTATGACACTTATGGATTCCCAGTTGAATTGACTGAAGAAATCGCTGAAGAAGCTGGCATGACTGTTGACCGTGAAGGCTTTGAAGCAGCCATGAAAGAACAGCAAGAACGTGCGCGTGCGTCAGCTGTCAAGGGTGGCTCAATGGGTATGCAAAATGAAACCCTTCAAAACATCACAGTGGAAAGTGTCTTCAACTACAATGCTAGCCAATTGTCTTCTAAATTGGTGGCTATCGTAGCTGACAATGCAGAAGTAGAAGCTGTATCAGAAGGAACTGCCTCTCTTATCTTTGCGGAAACGCCATTCTATGCTGAAATGGGTGGACAGGTCGCTGACCATGGACAAATCTTGGATGAGTCAGGTAAGGTTGTGGCTACTGTGACAAATGTTCAAAAAGCACCAAACGGACAAGCTCTTCATACAGTTGAAGTCCTTGCACCACTTGCCTTGAACCAAGAATATACCTTGGCAATTGATACAAATCGTCGTCACCGTGTCATGAAAAACCACACTGCTACTCACTTGCTCCATGCGGCTCTTCACAATATCCTTGGCAGCCATGCAACACAAGCAGGATCTCTTAACGAAGTTGAATTCCTTCGCTTTGACTTTACTCATTTCCAAGCAGTAACTGCAGAAGAATTGCGTGCCATTGAACAGCAAGTCAACGAGAAAATCTGGGAAGCTCTTGAAGTTAAGACAGTTGAAACGGATATTGACACTGCCAAGGAAATGGGAGCTATGGCTCTCTTTGGTGAGAAATACGGAAAAGAAGTCCGTGTTGTTACTATCGGTGACTACTCTATCGAGCTTTGTGGTGGTACCCACGTTGGCAACACTTCTGAAATTGGCCTCTTCAAGATTGTCAAAGAAGAAGGGATTGGTTCAGGAACTCGCCGTATCTTAGCAGTGACTGGTAAGGAAGCCTTTGAAGCCTACCGTGAACAAGAAGATGCTCTTAAAGCAGTCGCAGCAACCTTGAAAGCACCACAAGTCAAGGAAGTACCTCACAAGGTAGAAGGACTTCAAGAACAACTTCGTCAACTTCAAAAAGAAAATGCTGAATTGAAAGAAAAAGCCGCAGCTGCAGCCGCGGGCGATATCTTCAAGGATGTGAAGGAAGTCAACGGTCACCGTTATATCGCTAGCCAAGTATCTGTATCTGACGCTGGTGCCCTTCGTACTTTTGCGGATAACTGGAAACAAAAAGACTACTCTGATCTTCTTGTCCTAGTTGCTGCTATCGGTGACAAAGTCAATGTTCTTGTAGCAAGCAAGACAAAAGACCTTCATGCAGGAAACCTTGTCAAAGAATTGGCACCAATCGTCGATGGACGTGGTGGTGGTAAACCAGACATGGCCATGGCAGGAGGAAGCAACCAAGCTAAGATCCAAGAATTGTTGGATGCCGTAGCAGGTAAATTGTAATCAAGTAAAGATCTATCCATTTGGGTAGGTCTTTTTGTGAATGCAAAAAAGCCAAATCCGATTGGACCTGGCTTGATTATCATTAGCTATTAGATTGTATTGGTTGCCCAGACACTTACCGAAGCAGCTGAGACAGGGAATTGTCCATAACCTTCCTCATCAATTGTAACTTGACCTTGGTGGTTTCCAAGTAAGTCTATGAAAGTTTGGTTAGCCCATTCTTGGCCGACAAACATAGACTTGCTGTTTTCTTGGTCATTTGAGATAAGGACTGCGATTGGGGATTGATTTTCAGCACCTGAACGTACCCAACCGATACAGTTTGCGTCATCAAAGTAGTCTGTTTGCTCTCCGTAGGCCAAATCTTTTCGGATGGCTAGGAGACGGTCAAGGACTTCTTTGAAATCTTCTTGAGCATACTGCCCTGAAATCCCATAGTAGTCTCCGTAAAAGACACATGGAAGGCCATTTTGGCGTAACAGAATGAGGGCATAAGCTGCTGGTTTGAACCATTCTTCAACGGTAGACTCAAGAGCCTGACCTCGTTGTGTATCGTGGTTGTCGACAAAAGTCACAGCCTTGTCAGGCTTGAGTTCAACCAAGCTATCTGTGAAAATACCACGAAGGTCATAGTTGGAACCTGCTCGGCTAGCATCAAAGAGATTCTGGTGGAGACGAACATCGACAAGGTCAAAGCGTTCTTCCGTTTTTTCAAGATAGTCCAGATTGGCTTCCTTGTCAGGGTTCCAAAATTCACCAAAAACGTAGAAATCCTCACCGTATTTTTCCTTTATATCACGGATGAAATTGCGCATGAAGAAAGAGTCAATGTGCTTAACGGCATCCAAGCGGAAACCAGCTATACCAGTCGTTTCCATGAACCAGTCAGCCCAGTCATAGATATTTTGGATAACTTCAGGATGCTTAAAGTCTAGGTCGGCATACATGAGGTAGTCATAGTTACCGTTTTCATTATCGACCAATTCCTCATTTGCCCAACCCTTGTTGTCCCCTTGAATCAGATAAATCCCAGACTTACGGCGTTTGGCATCATAGTCAGTACCTGTGAAGTGGTACCAGTGCCAGTGGAAGTCATTGTAGGTATCTTGGCGACCATCGAAGGTAAAGCTAGTCCAGCCATTGATGGTGAAGGGTTCTCCGAGTTCAACTGTACGGTCTACAGGATCCACCTCAATAACCTGAAAGGCTTCCCTGTGATCAGCAGCAGCCTTGTGGTTGAGTACCACATCTGCCATAGGTTGAATTCCCTGTGCTTTTAGAGCTTGAATGGCTTGAAGATAGTCTTCTTTAAAACCATACTTGGTGCGGACAGTTCCTTTTTGATTAAACTCTCCTAAGTCGAATAAGTCATAGACCCCATAGCCGACATCTTTTTCATTGGTAGCCTTGAAAGCTGGTGGCATCCAGACATGGCTGATACCGAGATCAGCTAGGTGTGGAGCATCTTCAGCCAGATGCGTCCAGTGCTGACCGTCGTGGGGCAGATACCATTCAAAGTACTGCATGAGTGTTTGATTTTGCATGATGTTTCCTCTTACTTGTCAATCTTGTTCTTTATTCTATCATAAAGTATCGGTTAGCTCAAACGTTTGCGTAAAACTGAATAATAAGTTTTTGACTATTTTATATAAAATGTTGATTTTTAAAATGAAAACGCTATAATTATAGTAAATTACATAGATAAAGAGAGGAGATTTCTCATGATTGAATTTCAAAATGTTAGTAAGTTGTATGGTGATAAAGAGGCCTTGAGCAATCTCAATTTGCAGATCGAAAATGGAGAGATTATGGGCTTGATTGGCCATAATGGTGCTGGGAAATCGACTACCATAAAATCCTTAGTCAGTATCATTTCGCCCAGCAGTGGTCGTATTTTGGTAGACGGTCAGGAGTTATCGGAAAATCGTTTAGCTATTAAACGAAAAATTGGCTACGTAGCAGACTCGCCTGACTTATTTTTACGCTTAACGGCCAATGAATTTTGGGAATTGATTGCCTCATCCTATGAGCTAACTAGCTCTGACTTGGAGGCTAGTCTAGCTAGGCTATTGAACGTTTTTGATTTTGCTGAAAACCGCTATCAGGTTATTGAAACCCTTTCTCACGGAATGCGTCAGAAAGTCTTTGTTATCGGAGCACTCTTGTCTGATCCTGATATTTGGGTCTTGGATGAACCCTTGACAGGTTTGGATCCCCAGGCTGCCTTTGATTTGAAGCAAATGATGAAGGAACATGCACAAAAAGGCAAGACGGTCTTGTTTTCAACCCATGTCCTAGAGGTAGCTGAGCAAGTCTGTGATCGGATTGCCATTTTGAAAAAGGGGCATTTGATCTATTGTGGTAGCGTAGAGGACTTGAGAAAAGACCACCCAGACCAGTCTTTGGAAAGTATCTACCTTAGCCTTGCAGGTAGAAAAGAGGAGGTTTCAGATGCGTCTCAAGGTCATTAAAAAATTAGTTGATATCAATATCCTCTATTCATCTCAAGAAGCGAATCTGGCTAACCTACGAAAGAAGCAAGCTAAGAATCCTGGAAAAAAAGTAAATGTTTCCGCTAGAGTCCTAAGTTCTTACATTTTTTCCAGTCTCTTAATGCTCTTCATGTTTATAAATATAGCCTTTCGTTTTCCTTTTGAGGAAATGCCAAGTTTTTTTAGTAGCATGGTTGCTATTTTACTGGTGCTTGCCTTTTCAACTTCTTTCACTGCATTTTACAATGTCTTTTATGAGAGTAAGGACTTGGCATTGTATAGGCCCTATGCCTTTAAAGAATCAGAGATTATAATTGCTAAAGGACTGTCTGTTCTCTTGCCAGCTCTAGCTGGAATTGTACCAATCCTAGCTTATTTTCTAGTCCTCTATATTAGGCTAGCTCCTTCTCTTTGGCTGGGCTTGCCTTTGATGCTGCTGTCCTTGGCCTTGTTATTTGTCTCTGTTACTTTAGTGATGGTAGTGGCAGTACATTTCTTGGCTCAGACTAGGGTCTTCAGAAAGTATCAGTCTATTTTTGCCAATGTGATGATTGGGATAGGAGTTCTCATACCTTTAATATTTGTCCTCTTTCTACAGTCGACTTTTGGAAGTATTGTTGACAAAGTTAGAGACATTCCATTTCTCCTTTATCCTCTTCATATCTTTTACAAAATAGCAGTGGAGCCTTTTTCGACAGAAGCCATACTGGGTCTGTTAGCTTGGATAGGACTAACTCTCTTCCTGCTTTATCTGACCAAAAAGAAGGTCCTTCCTCGTTTTTATGACGTGATTCTGCTTAATAGTGAGGAGAAGCTCAAAAAAGAACGTCGCAGCAAGGAGAGGATTTCAACTACTAAAAAGGGCTTTTTCCGTATGGTGTTGCGCTATAACATCTCCCTCTTGGGACAGGGAACTGGCGTGGTTACAGTGCTTTTTACAAGTGCTTTCCTTCCTTATCTCATGATGCTTGGTATGATTTCCAAAATCCGAGATTCTCAGATAGTTCCAGACATTCATCCTCCATACTGGTTACCCTTGTTTTTTATAGCTCTCTTTATAGCAGTTGTTAATAACAATATCACCAGTCTGCCTTCAATTGCCTTGTCCTTGGAGAGGGAAAATGTTGATTTTCTGAAGAGTTTACCCTTTGACTTTGCTCGTTATGTGAAAGTGAAATTTTGGATTATATTTGCTGTCCAGTCCTTTTTACCAGTTCTGACTTTACTTGGCCTTTCTCTCTATCTAGGCTTGCCCATCCTTTCGATGATTTACCTTCTTGTGGCATGGATCCTTGCCAGTGTCATCCTTTCTTGCCACCATTACTTTAAGGACGTTAAAAATCTGTCAACCAATTGGAGTAGCATTACGGACTTGGTAAATCGTTCAAATCGTATAGTAGCAGTTGTTTTGATTTTGGTTTATAGTGTTATATTAATGATTTTAGTCATTGTAAGTTTGTTCTTGGTTCAGTCTCTCGCCCCTGTCCTTGCCATTAGCTTGGGAGTAGGAGCTCTTATCCTCTTGCTTGGTCTTGCTATTTTTAGCTATCGTTACTACCTGTCACGCATATTAGCAGAAGTAGAAAAAAGATGAGCTAGTTGGTCGCTTGCTTGATAAATTTTATAAAAAGAAATGCTCCTCCACGATGGAAGAGCATCTTTTATTGTGATTTTGATTCGGTTTCTGCCGACTCTGGATGGAGTTCTTGGTAACTTGGTGCCTTGAAAAGGTCAGCACTGGTCTTACCTTGTCGTTGGCTAAAGAGACTGGTTGATTGACTACCTTTTTCCTGTTCAATCTTTTGCAGAATTGGCAAGGAATTGAGGTAAGAAATACTTTCTGTATCAACTTTTCCAAGATGATCTGCTTGGTAGAAACGTATCAAATCGCCAGTTTGAATCTGGTCGCTGATTTTCAGCTGTTGGCTGGCTGCCTGCCGAACGATTTCTAGTTCAGTCTGAGCTTGTTCATCAAGGTTACTGATTTCAAGACCGCTTTCAGTATAGTAGGTTCGTCCGTCATAACTGGTGTATTTAGGTGTGACGAAGGAATTGGCAGTTCGAAAGGCAATGATTTCTTGATGATCTGGAGACAGAAGGTCTTGGCCGACTTGAAGGAACGAATTGGACTCAATACCAAGGAGGTGTTCGAGAGTCGGTAAGATATCGATTTGTCCACCGTAGGTATTGATGATTTGTCCTTTTTCATAGTCAGGCATGAACACCATAAAAGGCACACGTTGCAACATAGCATTGTCGTAATTCGACCAGTTCTCAGAAGTCTTGCCAATCAAGGGAGCCAGGTCAGGATTGCGGGAGTTAGAAATTCCATAATGGTCTCCGTAGATGACGATGATGGATTTTTCATAGAGGCCACTTTCTTTGAGATAGTCAAAGAAGGCCTTGATAGCGCTATCCAGATAGTTGGCTGTTTGGAAGTAGCCATTGATGGTTTCATCTTTGGTTTTAGCCAAGGGGAAACCAAGCTCATCGCCTGTCAGATTGCTTGCATAGGGATAGTGATTAGACACCGTGATATACTTGGCATAAAAAGGCTGCTGCAAGTGCTCTAGATACTGGATAGAATCTTTCATCATGATTTTATCATTTAAACCATATTGGAAAGAGTTGCTACTGTCTTGCTTAGTAAAATAGGAAGCGTCAAAGAAGTATTGGTAGCCCCACTGTTTGTAGGTTGTATTTCGGTTCCAGAAGGTCCCGATATTACCGTGAAAGACTGCACTTGATTGGTAGCCATTTTTCGATAGGATAAAAGGAGCTGCCTGCTGGGTATTGGTACCACCATAATTGACCATAAAGGAACCTTGGTCAAGTCCAAACAAACCAGTCTCCAGCATGGTTTCCGCATCTGAGGTCTTACCAGCCTTGACTTGGTTAAAGATATTAGAAAAGGCTAGGGTTGATTGCGAATGGTAGAGGGAATTAAGGAAGGGAGTGACTTCATGCTCAGTTCCATCTATGTTGAGTTTATAGTCCAGTAGGAATTGCTGGAAACTTTCCAAGTGGAGATAAATCACATTTTTCCCTTTGGCCAAGCCAAAATAGTCTGGATTGGGCTTAGCAGAATGTTCTTGAATATAGTCTGTGATAGGTTGAAGGTCGGTCTCAGAGGCCTTGGCACGTTCTTTGTTGGCGCTATAGGACTGGTTGGCACTATAGCCTAAAAATGCTGGCAAACTAAGGGCACGAACAATATAATAATTAGAAAATCCTCGTGACAGGAGATCGGGACGCTCAATTTCAGCCAAGAAAAGGTTAGCTGAAAAGAGCAGGGCCGAGAGAGCAGTGATGGCAACACTGGAGCGGAATTTGAAAGGTCTCCTATCCAACTGGATGAATTTTTTATAGAAAAGGAAAGCCAGCAGTGGGAAATCCATAAAATAGATGAAATCCCAAAAGCGCAGTAACTCTAGTTCCGCAGTACCAACAGATACCTTGCTGACCACTTTCATGGTATTGGCCGTGATAAAGTCGCTAAATTCTCGATAGTAAAAGACATTGGAATAGAGCCAAATGAATAAAAGGCTATAAATAGCTATACTCAGGCCATAAAAGATCTTGGTTGACCGAGCATAGAAGGCTAGAGCCAGCAGGAGGAGTCCCAAAGGAAGGGGATTGAAAAAAGCGATAAAGGCAAGGTAATTCCCTTGCAACTTGCCCAATTGAATATCTAAATTAAAGTCAACGGTATAGGCTAATAAGGTTTTGAGCCAATAGAGGATTAAAAGGGTTAGGACAAAACCCAGTCTGGTACCCATGGCTTTTTGGATTTTGCTAAAATTGATTCTCACACAATTACTTCCTAAGTTTTTATTAGTATTAGTATACCATTTTTTAAAACTAGAGTAAAAAAGCAAGGGTAGTTTCTTTTTTGAGAATTGTCACAAAATTTGCTATAATAGGGACTATGAATAGAATAAGAGTCAACAAACGGGTTGAAAAAAAGCTTTCCAAGGGGCTTGTTTTACTAGAAGCCAGCGATCTTGAGAATATCAGTCTCAAGGATCAGGAAGTAGAAGTTCATAGTCAAGATGGAAACTTTCTTGGTACTGCCTACCTTTCTCTGCAAAACAAGGGCTTGGGCTGGTTTGTGAGCACAGACAAGGTGACCTTCAATCAAGCTTTCTTTGAAGCACTGTTTAGACAAGCTAAAGAAAAGAGAAGTGCCTACTATCAAGATGATTTGACTACTGCCTTTCGTCTCTTTAACCAAGAGGGAGATGGCTTTGGCGGTCTGACAGTGGACCTTTATGGCGACTATGCTGCCTTTTCTTGGTATAACTCTTATGTTTATCAGATTCGCAAGGTTATCTCAGAAGCTTTTAGACAGGTTTTTCCTGAGGTTTTAGGAGCATATGAGAAGATCCGTTTTAAGGGTTTGGACTATGAATCTGCCCATGTTTATGGTCAAGAAGCACCTGACTTCTTCACTGTTTTGGAAAATGGTGTTCTGTATCAAGTCTTTATGAACGATGGCTTGATGACAGGGATTTTCCTAGACCAGCATGAAGTTCGCGGTAGTTTAGTGGATGGGTTGGCTATGGGTAAATCCTTGCTCAACATGTTTTCCTACACAGCAGCCTTTTCAGTGGCTGCGGCCATGGGAGGAGCAAGCCAGACTACTTCGGTTGACCTAGCTAAACGTTCACGAGAATTGTCTCAAGCGCATTTTCAGGCTAATGGAATCAGCACAGACGACCATCGTTTTATAGTTATGGATGTTTTTGAGTATTTCAAGTATGCCAAGCGAAAAGGCTTGACCTATGATGTGATTGTCCTAGATCCGCCTAGCTTTGCTCGGAACAAAAAACAAACATTTTCTGTGGCTAAGGATTATCATAAGTTGATATCCCAAAGTCTTGAGATTTTAAATCCGGGCGGTATTATTATTGCCAGCACCAATGCTGCCAATGTATCCCGCCAGAAATTTACAGAACAAATTGATAAAGGCTTTGCAGGAAGAAGTTACCAGATTTTAAATAAATACGGTCTTCCAGCAGATTTTGCCTATAATAAAAAAGATGAAAGTAGTAATTACCTCAAGGTGATTAGTATGAAGGTTAGTAAATGAAATTAATTGTTTCAGTAATGCCAAGAAGTTTAGAGGAGGTCCAGGCTCTGGACGCCACGAGGTACCTAGATGCCGACATCATTGAATGGCGTGCCGACTATCTGCCTAAGGAAGCGATTTTGCAGGTGGCTCCAGCTATTTTTGAAAAATTCGCAGGCCGTGAGTTAGTTTTCACGTTGCGAACTCGCTCTGAAGGGGGAGAAATCGACCTTTCTCCAGAAGAATATATCCATCTAATCAAGGAAGTGGCACAACTCTATCAACCAGACTATATTGATTTTGAGTACTATAGCTACAAGGATGTTTTTGAGGAAATGCTGGACTTCCCAAATCTCGTTTTGAGTTACCATAATTTCCAAGAAACACCTGAAAATATGATGGAAATCTTGTCAGAGTTGACGAGCTTAAATCCAAAACTTGTTAAGGTTGCGGTGATGGCTCACACGGAGCAGGATGTCTTAGACTTGATGAACTATACACGAGGCTTTAAAATCCTCAATCCTGAGCAGGAATATGTGACCATTTCTATGGGCAAGGTGGGCAAGGTCTCTCGTATCACTGCGGATGTGACTGGTTCGAGTTGGTCTTTTGCTAGTCTAGATGAGGCAAGTGCCCCAGGTCAGATTTCCTTAGCTAACATGAAAAAAATTCGGGAGATTTTGGATGAAGCTTGATGGCTATACACGTTTAGCTGCCGTTGTTGCTAATCCTATTAAGCATTCTATTTCCCCCTTTATTCACAATAGTGCCTTTGAGGCGACAGCTACCAATGGTGCTTACGTGGCTTGGGAGATTGAAGCGGGTGACTTGGAAGTCACAGTGGCTAATATTCGTCGCTACCAGATGTTTGGTATCAACCTGTCCATGCCCTATAAGGAGCAGGTGATTCCTTATTTAGATGGGCTGAGCGATGAAGCGCGCTTGATTGGTGCGGTTAATACGGTTGTCAATGAGAATGGCAATTTAATTGGATATAATACAGATGGCAAGGGATTTTTTAAGAGCTTGCCTTCTTTTACAATTTCAGGTAAAAAGATGACACTGCTGGGTGCAGGTGGTGCGGCCAAGTCCATTATAGCGCAAGCTATTTTGGATGGTGTCAGTCAGATTTCTGTCTTTGTTCGTTCAGTTTCTATGGAAAAAACAAGATCTTATCTAGACAAGTTACAGGAGCAGACAGGCTTTAAAGTGGACTTGCATACTTTAGAAGATATTCCTGAACTGCAAGCAAGGATTGCTGAGTCGGATTTACTGGTCAATGCGACAAGTGTAGGAATGGATGGTCAATCATCTCTAGTTCCTGAAAACATTGTCCTATCAGAAACTCTTTTAGTAGCTGATATCATTTACCAACCTTTTGAAACACCATTTTTGAAATGGGCCAGAAGTCAGGGGAATCCAGTGGTCAATGGTCTGGGAATGTTGCTCTATCAAGCTGCAGAAGCTTTTCAACTATGGACAGGAAAGGAAATGCCAACAGAAGAGATTTGGCAGTCCTTAACAGAAAAATACCAATAAAGAAAGGGAGATTCTCCTATGAAAATCAGAATCGATATTCCTCATCATCCTTATGATATTCAGATTGAAAAAGGTTGTCTGGCTCAGGCTGGTCAATGGTTGCGAGAACTCTGGCAACCACAAAAAGTAGTCATTGTGACAGATAACCATGTAGCTTCTCTTTATGCAGAGAAGGTCAAGCTCAGTCTAGAAAATGCTGGTTTTCAGGTAGCAGTTTTTGACTTTTTAGAAGGTGAAGAACGGAAAAATCTGACCACTGTTCAGAAAGTCTATGAATTTCTAGTTAAGCAGGGGCTGACTCGTAGTGATGGAATCGTGGCTCTTGGTGGCGGTGTCGTTGGGGACTTGGCTGGTTTTGTAGCCTCTACCTATATGCGGGGTATTCACTTTGTTCAGATTCCGACTAGTTTGACAGCCCAGGTGGATTCTTCTATTGGCGGAAAGACAGGTGTCAACACTCCATTTGCTAAGAATATGGTGGGTACCTTTGCCCAACCAGATGGGGTTCTGATTGACCCACTTGTTCTTGAAACTCTCGGAAAAAGAGAGTTGGTTGAAGGAATGGGTGAGGTTATCAAGTACGGCTTGATTGAGGATCCAGAACTGTGGAAAATTTTGACGGAGCTGGATGGTTCTGTTTCGGGCATTTTGAAGCATGCAGAGACCTTGATTGAACATTCTTGTCAGGTCAAGCGCAAGATGGTGGTTGAGGATGAGTTTGACAATGGTGTACGACTTTACCTCAATTTTGGCCATACTATTGGCCATGCCATTGAAGCAACTGCCGGTTATGGAAAAGTCATGCATGGTGAAGCTGTGGCCATGGGTATGGTACAGATTTCCAAAGTTGCTGAGGAAAAAGGTCTCATGCCAGAAGGAATAACCCAGTCTATTACAGGGATGTGTCAGAAATTTGGACTACCTGTTGACTATGAAAACTGGGATGTTGACAAGCTTTATCAGGCTTTGACTCATGATAAGAAAGCGCGTGGTAACACCTTGAAATTGGTCTTGGTGCCAGAGCTTGGTTCAGCGACTATCCACCCAGTTTCTCTGGAAGAAATGAAAGACTACTTGGTAAAATAAGGAGAGTGTATGAGATATTTAACTGCAGGAGAATCACACGGTCCCCGTCTGACGGCTATCATTGAAGGAATTCCAGCTGGACTTCCTTTGACAGCTGAGGACATCAATGAGGATTTGAAACGTCGTCAGGGTGGATACGGCCGCGGTGGTCGTATGAAGATTGAGAGCGACCAAGTTATCTTTACTTCGGGTGTTCGCCATGGGAAGACTACTGGGGCTCCTATTACCATGGATGTCATCAATAAGGATCACCAGAAATGGCTGGATATCATGTCTGCAGAGGACATTGAAGACCGCCTAAAAAGCAAACGGAAAATCACCCATCCACGTCCAGGTCATGCCGACTTGGTTGGGGGAATCAAGTACCGTTTTGACGATTTGAGAAATTCTTTGGAGCGTTCATCTGCCCGTGAAACCACCATGCGGGTGGCAGTTGGGGCAGTAGCCAAACGCCTCTTGGCTGAGCTGGATATGGAAATTGCCAACCATGTCGTAGTCTTTGGTGGCAAGGAAATCGATGTTCCTGAGAATCTCACAGTTGCTGAGATTAAGGAAAGAGCTGCCCAGTCAGAAGTTTCTATTGTCAACCAAGAAAGAGAACAGGAAATCAAGGATTATATTGACCAAATCAAACGTGACGGTGATACCATCGGTGGGGTTGTGGAGACAGTCGTTGGAGGTGTTCCAGTTGGTCTTGGTTCCTATGTCCAATGGGATAGAAAATTGGATGCAAGATTGGCCCAAGCTGTTGTCTCTATCAATGCCTTTAAAGGGGTTGAATTTGGCCTCGGCTTTGAAGCTGGTTACCGTAAGGGCAGCCAAGTTATGGACGAAATTCTCTGGTCTAAAGAAGACGGCTATACTCGCCGTACCAATAATCTAGGTGGCTTTGAAGGTGGTATGACCAATGGGCAACCGATCGTTGTTCGTGGAGTTATGAAGCCCATTCCTACTCTCTACAAACCACTCATGAGTGTGGATATTGAAACCCATGAACCCTACAAGGCAACTGTGGAGAGAAGTGATCCGACTGCTCTTCCAGCAGCTGGTGTAGTTATGGAAGCCGTTGTGGCAACGGTTCTGGCACAAGAAATCCTTGAAAAATTCTCATCAGATAATCTAGAGGAATTAAAAGAAGCAGTAGCCAAACACCGAGACTATACAAAGAACTATTAAGGAGTTCCTATGGTAAAAACAGTCTATATCGCAGGTCTTGGTTTGATCGGTGCCTCGATGGCACTTGGTATCAAACGCGATCATCCAGATTATGAAATTTTAGGTTATAATCGCAGTCAAGCTTCGAGAGATATTGCCTTGAAAGAAGGCATGATTGACCGTGCAACGGATGATTTTGCCAGTTTTGCTCCTCTGGCCGATGTCATCATTTTGACCTTGCCAATCAAGCAAACCATTGCTTTCATTAAGGAGTTGGCCGACTTGGACTTAAAAGAAGGCGTGATTATTTCAGATGCTGGTTCGACCAAGTCAGCTATTGTGGATGCGGCGGAGCAATATTTGGCTGGCAAGTCTGTTCGTTTTGTCGGGGCCCATCCCATGGCTGGTAGTCACAAGACAGGGGCTGCTTCGGCAGATGTCAATCTTTTTGAAAATGCTTATTATATCTTTACACCGTCTAGTCTAACAAGTCCTGACACGCTTGCGGAAATGAGGGATTTACTTTCAGGTCTTCATGCTCGCTTTATCGAGATTGATGCCAAGGAGCATGATCGTGTGACTTCTCAGATTAGCCATTTTCCTCATATTTTGGCTTCTAGTCTCATGGAGCAGACTGCGGTCTATGCTCAAGAACATGAGATGGCAAGGCGCTTTGCGGCAGGTGGTTTTCGAGATATGACTCGGATTGCGGAAAGCGAGCCAGGTATGTGGACGTCCATTCTCTTGTCCAATCGTGAGACTATCCTAGAGCGGATTGAGGATTTTAAGGAACGTTTGGATGAGGTTGGACAAGCCATTAGCAAGGGAGATGAAGAGCAGATTTGGAACTTTTTCAACCAAGCGCGTGAGCAACGTCAGGCTATGGAAATCCATAAGCGTGGCGGTGTGGATAGCTCTTATGACCTTTATGTAGATGTTCCTGATGAAGAAGATGTCATCTTGAGGATTTTGGAACTACTACGTGGAACTTCCTTGGTCAATATTCACATCAATGAGGAAAACCGTGAAGATATTCACGGGATTCTACAAATTTCATTTAAAAATGCTCAAGACTTGGAACGAGCTGAGCATCTCATAACAGAAAATACCGACTACACAGTCGTCATCAAATAAGGAGAAAATCATGTCAAATATTTACGATAGTGCAAACGAACTCAGTCGCGGTCTACGCGAATTACCAGAATACAAGGCTGTCAAAGCAGCTAAAGATGCTATTTCAGCAGATGCTGAGGCAAGCAAAATTTTTACAGAATATGTTGCCTTCCAAGAGGAAATTCAAAGACTAGCGCAGACAGGTCAAATGCCAGACGCTTCCTTTCAAGCGAAAATGGAAGGCTTTGGTAAACAGATTCAAGGGAATAGCCTCTTATCAGAATTCTTTACCAAGCAACAACAATTGGCAATTTACCTTTCTGACATTGAAAAAATTGTTTTCGAACCAGTTTCAGAATTGCTAAAGTAAGAAAATAACTATCATAAAGTCAGGAATTTTTAAGGAATTTCTGGCTTTTTATGATAAAATAGGTAAAAGTATTGCAAGTATGAGGTCCAGTATGAAACTAAAAACAAACATTTGCCACTTACATGGCAGTATCCGAGTTCCAGGTGACAAGTCTATCAGTCATCGTTCCATTATTTTTGGAAGTTTGGCTGAGGGTGAGAGCAAGGTTTATGATATTCTGCGAGGTGAAGACGTTCTTTCGACCATGCAGGTTTTTCGTGACCTTGGTGTTGAAATCGAGGATAAAGATGGGGTTATTACCATTCAAGGTGTGGGCATGGATGGCTTAAAAGCGCCGCAAAATGCCCTTAATATGGGAAATTCTGGAACCTCGATTCGCCTGATTTCAGGTGTCCTTGCTGGCGCAGACTTCGAAGTAGAAATGTTCGGAGATGATAGTCTTTCCAAACGACCTATGGACCGTGTGACGATTCCACTGAAAGAAATGGGCGTCAGCATTTCAGGGCAAACTGATCGAGACCTGCCTCCTCTTCGCTTAAAAGGGACGAAAACCTTAACACCTATTCATTATGAGTTGCCAATTGCCTCTGCCCAAGTCAAGTCCGCCTTGATGTTCGCGGCCTTGCAGGCTAAGGGGGAGTCCGTTATTATCGAAAAAGAATGCACTCGTAACCATACTGAAGATATGTTACAACAATTTGGTGGTCATTTAAGTGTAGAGGGCAAGAAAATCACAGTCCAAGGGCCACAAAAATTGACAGGACAAAAGGTTGTCGTGCCAGGAGATATTTCCAGTGCAGCTTTTTGGTTGGTCGCAGGCTTGATTGTTCCAAACTCTCGTGTAGTGCTTAATAATGTGGGCATCAACGAAACGCGTACTGGTATTATTGATGTCATTCGTGCCATGGGTGGGAAACTAGAAATAACTGAAATTGACCCAGTCACTAAATCTGCAACCTTGACTGTTGAGTCTTCTGACTTGAAAGGAACAGAGATTGGTGGTGCTTTGATCCCACGCTTGATTGATGAATTGCCAGTTATCGCTCTACTTGCGACCCAAGCTCAAGGTGTAACAGTTATTAAGGATGCTGAGGAACTTAAAGTCAAAGAAACAGACCGCATTCAGGTTGTGGCAGACGCTTTAAATAGCATGGGTGCGGATATCACACCTACAGCAGATGGAATGATTATCAAAGGGAAATCAGCCCTTCACGGTGCTAGAGTCAATACTTTTGGCGACCACCGTATTGGCATGATGACAGCCATAGCAGCCCTCTTGGTTGCAGATGGAGAAGTGGAGCTTGACCGTGCAGAAGCCATTAATACCAGTTACCCTAGCTTCTTTGATGATTTGGAGAACTTGATTCATGGCTAAGGTATTACTAGGATTTATGGGGGTTGGCAAATCGACTATTGCAAGAGGCTTGGACCCTAATTACCTTGATATGGATGCTCTGATAGAGAAGCGCTTAGGCATGTCCATTGCGGAATTTTTCGCGGAAAAGGGAGAAGATGCCTTTCGTCAGACAGAGTCTGAAGTCCTAGCTGATTTACTACAAAGAGACAAAGTTGTGTCAACTGGTGGAGGAGTGGTTATTTCTCAGCGAAATCGTGACTTACTAAAGACAAATTCTGATAATATCTACCTGAAAGCTGATTTTGAAACCCTCTACCAACGCATAGCAGCTGATAAGGACAATCAGCGCCCGCTTTTTCTAAATAATAGCAAGGAAGAACTTGCAGCTATTTTTCAAGAAAGACAGGCTTGGTATGAGGAAGTAGCTAGTCGGGTTTTGGATGTGACCGAGTTAAGCCCAGAGGAAATTATAGAGGAACTGAGATGAAAATTGCTTATCTAGGTCCCAAGGGATCATTTTCACACCACGTTGTGCAGACAGCTTTTCCTCAGGAGGAATTGCAGGCCTTTGCCAACATTACAGATGTCATCAAGGCCTATGAGCAAGGATTAGTGGACTATTCTGTGGTGCCAGTTGAAAATTCTATCGAGGGTAGTGTTCATGAAACCTTGGACTACCTTTTTCATCAGGCTCGCATCCAAGCAGTAGCAGAAATCGTTCAGCCTATTCATCAGCAGTTGATGGTGGTTCCAGGTCACACTAAGATTGAAAAGATTTTTTCACATCCACAGGCCTTGGCTCAAGGTAAGAAATTCATCGATGAACAATATCCAGAGGCTCAAATCGAGGTAACAGCTAGTACAGCTTATGCGGCCCGTTTTATTTCCGAACATCCAGACCAGCCTTATGCAGCCATTGCACCTAGAAGTTCTGCTGAAGAATATGGCTTAGCACTGATTGCTGAAGATATTCAGGAAATGGAAGCTAATTTCACACGTTTCTGGGTTCTGGGAGCTGAAATGCCTTCTATTCCCTTGAAATCACAAACTGAAAAAATGAGTTTGGCCTTGACCTTACCGGACAACCTTCCCGGTGCACTTTATAAGGCTCTGTCGACCTTTGCTTGGAGAGGAATTGACCTGACAAAAATTGAAAGTCGACCACTCAAGACAGCACTGGGAGAATACTTTTTCATTATCGATGTGGATTATGCCGATAAGGACTTGGTTAACTTTGCCCAAAAAGAATTAGAAGCGATTGGAATACAGTATAAAGTACTGGGAGCCTATCCTATTTATCCAATATCAGACCACGGAAAGGAGAGAAGATGAGTAAAGAAAATCCCTTAAGTCATCATGAGCAGTTACGTTATGACTATCTCTTTAAGAACATTCATTACCTCAATGAGCGAGAGAAAAAAGAGTTTGCTTACCTGCAAGGTAAGTTAAATATGGCTAGTGGTAGTGAAGTTTCTCCAGAAATTTATAATGAAAATCACGATATGGAAGATTCTTTCATGGAACCAATCAATCAGTCTCCTCTTCCATCCTATGGTAACCGAAGTCGAGCAAAAAAATATCAGAAAACTCATTCTCTTCCAAAGGTTAAGTCTAAAAAACGTAAGATTCGTTGGGGGCGCATTTTTGCAGGATTACTTGCTCTTCTAGCCTGTGTCGGTTTTGGCATGATTTTTATGTTCCTAAAAGGCTATTCAAATGCGAATCCAAACAAACCTGCCAATGCTAAGGCAGCTCAAGTAGAAGTTTTTCATGGTCAAGATACCAAGGATGGGGTTAATATTTTGATTATGGGGACGGATGGACGGATTGGCCAAAATAGTGCTGAAACAAGAACGGACTCTATTATGGTCTTAAACGTTGGTGGCTCAGATAAGAAAATTAAGCTGGTCAGCTTCATGCGTGATAACCTAGTTTATATTGATGGATATAGTAAGATTATCAATGGGAAGAAACAAACAGATAACAAGTTAAATGTAGCCTATGAACTAGGGGAACAAGAAGGCCAAAAAGGGGCAGAACTGGTTCGCCAAGTATTGAAAGATAATTTTGACTTGGACATTAAGTACTATGCCTTGGTTGATTTTCAGGCCTTCGCAACCGCTATTGACACTCTCTTCCCTGATGGGGTGACGATTGATGCCAAATTCTCAACCTTAGAAGGTCAACCTTTAACCGAAGCTACAGTTGGAGATGACTTGCATGCTACAGAAACAGAGTCTCCAACCCAGACTATCAAAGTTGGAAAACAGCAGATGAATGGTTCAACCTTGCTAAACTATGCTCGCTTCCGTGATGATGACGAAGGTGATTATGGTCGCACCAAGAGACAACAGCAAGTATTGGCAGCTGTTCTGCAACAACTCAAGGATCCAACCAAACTCTTTACTGGATCAGAAGCACTTGGTAAGGTCTTTGGCATGACCTCTACGAATGTTCCTTATAGTTTCTTATTGACCAATGGCTTGTCCTTCCTAGACGGAGCGCAAAATGGCATTGAGAGATTAACAGTTCCAGAACTAGGTGATTGGGTAGATGATTACGATGTTTATGGAGGACAGGCACTCTTAGTAGACCAAAATAAATATCAAACTAAACTATCTCAGATGAGGATGAGATAAGATAAGACAGAAAAAATCAAGGTTCGAATCACCAGTAAAATAGTGGTTTGAACTTTGATTTTTCTTAGTGTCTGATGGATTTTTAAGGCTATTTTATGGTATAATAAAACGATATAACTCGTTATTGAACAGAAGAGGAGAGACATGAGTGATTTGAAAGCGATTCAGGCTTGTAGTCTGGAAATGGCTGAATATTTCGTCGCATTTTGTAAAGAACATGATTTGCTTTGTTATCTTTGTGGTGGAGGTGCTATTGGTGCCCTTCGAAACAAGGGTTTCATTCCTTGGGATGATGATCTAGATTTTTTTATGCCCCGTAAGGATTATGAAAAATTGGCAGAATTATGGCCTCGTTATGCAGATGAGCGTTATTTCTTGTCGAAGAGTAACAAGGATTTTGTCGATCGTAATCTTTTTATTACCATTCGTGACAAGGAAACGACTTGTATTAAGCCTTATCAGCAGGATTTGGATTTGCCACATGGTTTGGCCTTGGATGTGTTGCCTTTGGATTATTATCCGAAAAATCCAGCTGAGCGGAAAAAACAGGTTCGTTGGGCTTTGATTTATTCTCTTTTTTGTGCGCAAACTATTCCAGAAAAACATGGCGCACTTATGAAGTGGGGAAGCCGTATTTTACTCGGTTTGACGCCAAAATCTCTTCGTTATCGCATTTGGAAAAAAGCTGAAAAAGAAATGACCAAGTACAGTCTAGCTGAGAGCGATGGAATCACAGAATTATGCTCGGGTCCTGGTTACATGAGAAACAAGTACCTAATCGAATCTTTTGAGGATAATCTTTTCTTGCCATTTGAAGAGACAGAGATGCCTGTTCCAGTTGGCTATGATGCCTATCTCAGCACTGCTTTTGGTGATTATATGACACCTCCACCAGCAGATAAGCAGCTACCACATCATGATGCTGTTATCGCTGATATGGATAAGAGTTATAGAGAGTACAAGGGAGAATATGGTGGCTAAGAAAAAAATATTATTTTTTATGTGGTCTTTTTCTCTCGGGGGTGGCGCAGAGAAGATTCTGTCGACAATTGTTTCAAATCTAGATCCAGAAAAGTATGATATTGATATTCTTGAAATGGAGCACTTTGATAAGGGATATGAATCTGTTCCTAAACATGTACGAATTTTAAGATCTCTTCAGGATTACCGCCAAGCCAGATGGATTCGAGCTCTTTTGTGGAGAATGAGAATTTATTTTCCAAGGTTGACACGTCGCTTACTGGTGAAAGATGACTATGATGTTGAAGTTTCTTTTACTATTATGAATCCTCCACTTTTGTTCTCTAAAAGAAAAGAAGTCAGGAAAATTTCTT
Source organism: Streptococcus sp. SM3 (assembly GCF_027497875.1). Next base: position 24,876 of record NZ_JAJNSA010000003.1, read on the forward strand.
GGATTCATGGAAGTATCGAAGAATTTCTTAAGGATAGCTCCAAAAGAGAATCACATAGACGCCAGTTGGATGCTGCGGATACCATTGTAGGGATTTCAAAAAAGACCAGTAATTCTATCAAGGAAGTTTATCCAGATTATGCTTCGAAATTACAGACGGTCTACAATGGATATGATTTTAAAACAATTTTAGAAAAATCTCAAGAGAAGATCGATATCGAGATTGCGCCTCAAAGTATCTGTACTATCGGACGGATTGAGGAAAATAAGGGATCTGACCGTGTGGTGGAAGTGATACGATTATTACACCAAGAGGGAAAAAACTATCATCTCTATTTTATCGGGGCTGGGGATATGGAAGAGGAACTGAAAAAACGCGTCAAAGAATATGAGCTTGAAGACTATGTACATTTCCTTGGTTATCAAAAAAATCCATACCAGTATTTGTCTCAGATGAAAGTTCTCTTGTCTATGTCTAAACAAGAAGGTTTTCCTGGAGTGTATGTGGAGGCCTTGAGTCTGGGACTTCCTTTTGTCTCTACGGATGTCGGAGGGGCTGAGGAATTATCCCAAGAAGGAAGTTTTGGACAAATCATTGGGGGCAACCAAGAGGCGGCTCAGGCAATTATTGACTACATGACTTCTGCCTCAAACTTCGATGTCAATGAGGCTAGCCAATTCATTCAGCAATTTACAATTGCCAAACAAATCGAACAAGTAGAAAAACTATTAGAGGAGTAGCATGGAAACTGCATTAATTAGTGTCATTGTGCCAGTCTATAATGTGGCACAGTACCTAGAAAAATCGATAGCTTCCATTCAGAAGCAGACATATCAAAATCTGGAAATCATTCTGGTTGATGACGGTTCAACGGATGATAGTGGAGTCATTGCCGATAGATTTTCTTTAGTTGATAATCGTATAAAAGTATACCACAGGAATAATGAAGGGCAATCGCAAGCACGAAATTATGGTCAGAGTCGTGCCAAAGGTAAATATTTAATTTTTATTGACTCAGATGATTATATCCATCCAGAAATGATTCAGAGTTTATATGAGCAATTAATTCAAGAAGATGCGGATGTTTCTAGCTGTGGTGTCATGAATGTCTATGCTAATGATGAGAGACCACAGTCAGCCAATCAGAATGACTATTTTGTCTGTGATTCTAAAGTATTTTTGAAAGAATATCTCATAGGTGAAAAAATACCGGGTAGTATCTGTAACAAGTTAATAAAAACTGATATTGCTAGACAGTTATCTTTTCCGAAAGGATTGATTTATGAAGATGCATATTATCATTTTGATTTAATAAAGTTGGCTAAAAAATATGTGGTTAATACGAAACCCTATTATTATTATTTTCATAGAGGGGCAAGTTCTACAACAAAATCTTTTTCCGAGAAAGACCTTACTTGTATAGATGTATATCAATTGTTCTATGACTATGTAATTTCATGTTATCCAGAATTAAAAACTGAAGCGTTTTTTAGACTATCTCATGCTTATTTTGTTGTTTTTGATAAAATGTTGTTGGATCACCAATATAAACAGTTTGAAGCCTTTTCCAAAATTCACTGTTTCTTAAAAGGCCATGCCTTTGCTATTTTTAGGAATCCAATTTTCCGCAAGGGAAGAAGAATTAGTGCTTTGGCTCTATTCATAAATATTTCCTTATACCGATTCTTATTACTGAAAAATATTGAAAAATCTAAAAAATTACATTAGAACGGGGGTGAGTAAATGATTGATGGAAAACGATTATTATTTAGTTTGACCATAGTCAGTTATGCCTTGACGCTAGTAAGTGGAATTGTGTATCTATTTAATAATAACAATGTTAGCTTGCTTTCTACTTTATTGTTCCTACTGGTTAGTAGCTCAATTGCTTGTTGGAATGATATCAAGTATTACTTAATCCATTTTATTTTCTTTTTAACTATTTTTGTATTTCTAGTATCAAGGCCGACCATTGATTACTTTAGGGATGGTGCTTTAGATACCTATCATCCCATAGCATATCGTTTTGCCTTTATAGTCGTCATGGTTTCGATATTGGGATTGACCACAGGGGGGCTCCTAGCTCGCTATTTTATAGCTAGAAAGAAAATACAAGTACCGACAATAGGAAGTTCTCTAAAAGAGGTTTACATCAAGCGGTTGCGCTTTGTATCGCTAGGAGTTTTTCTTCTAACCTATCCATTCTATCTACTTCGGTTATTTGAACGGCTCTTGTATCGCTCGCAGACGTCCTACTATGCCTACTATGCAAATTTCGAAAGTAAACTGCCTTATTTTACCTATATCTTATCAACATTTACAGTCTATGCAATGTGTATGTATTTGGCAACTAAGCCAAAGAAATTGCAGGCAACAGCAGTGCTTGTCTCCTTTATTGCAGCCAATACCATTCATTTGGCAATCGGGACACGCAATCCCTTTATTTTAAGTATTCTATTTGCTTTTGTTTATTACTTTATGCGGGAGCAAACAGAAAAGGGAAAATGGATTGGATTTAAAGAAAAGTTAGCGATTTTTGTAGGTTCTCCTATTCTCATGTTAGCGATGGGAATACTCAATTATGTACGGGATAATGTCCAGGTTTCCCATACAGGTTTCTGGGATATCCTGCTTGACTTTATCTATAAACAAGGAACCAGTTTTGGTGTTTTGGCTCGAGGCTTTCTATTTAACAGTAGCCTCCCTTACCGAGATTTACGCAATTTTACTTTTGGTCCTGTTATTGATTATTTTGCAAGGGGAAGTTTAGGGGCCATTTTCGGAGGAAAAGCCTTTGAACATACAACCAACAGTGTGGAATTGGCTATTGATAGTAATAGTTATGCCCACAATCTATCCTATCTTGTCTTGAACAAGGAATACTTGAAAGGACATGGTATCGGAAGTAGCTATATTATGGAGTTGTATACCGACTATGGTATGATAGGAGTCTTTCTACTTAGTCTCTTGCTAGGTATGTTATTCATAGCCATGCTGCAAGTAGCCTATCGTTCAAGAACAATCCTATTTGCCTTGTCCCTACTCATCTTGAATAATCTATTCTTTATGCCAAGAAGTAGCTTTTCAGAAAGTTTCTTCAATTTATTTACAATGCAATTCTGGGGAATTGTTCTTGTGATTATATTCGTAGCGAAAATGCTTACAAAAGAAAACCAGTATCTACTACACAAAGGAGAAAAAAATCATGTTTGAACATTATTCAGTAGCTGATTTGTTTGCAAATCTATACAAAAAACGAAAAGCAAATATTCTAGCTCTCATCGCTTTATTTGCTATCATTGCTGTACCATTTACAATTAAAGCAGTTAAGAATAAAAATACTGTCAAAGACACAACAAGTTATTCAACTTATATCAGCTATAAAATTACACCTCCGGAAGATTCAGCCAAAACGATTTTGAATCATCAAATTGGTGGGTATAGTGATTTTTATGGGAAATTAATTGAAGGGAATTTAAATGGAGCTTATCTTTTCAATGATGTAGAACCGAGTAAGTTGAAAAAAATTGCCAGTGAATTGGATACGACAGAGTCAACCTTGAAAAATTCTACAAGCGACTATTGGTGGAAAAAATTGACCGTCTATTCTATGATTGACGATGCAGGGGTTAGTGTGAAAATTTTGACACCAAGTAAAGACGCCAATGACTTGTTAGAGAAAAAGATTGATGCACTGGTTGATAAATTTAAAAATACTTATGTAAACGTGAAAATTGAAAAATTGGAAACCATCAACTCTAAAGAATTGAACGCAAACGGTGAGACAGCGCTTGGATTAAATGTCAAGAATCTGATTCTTCGTTTAGCTGTTATTGGAGTAGCTTGTGTGATTTTGGTTGTGATGGGAAATGTATTGATTTATCTATTTAATCCAACAATCAATAGAGCAGGTGATTTTTCTCAGTATCAAATTGATTTTGTAACAGAGATTACAACAATTGCTAATCTAGCAGATATTCTATCATACAAAAATTCTGGACAAGAATTGACTATTGTTAGCACAAATAAAGCTATTCTAGATAAATTAAAACAAAATCAAGAGACTTTGAAAGGAATGCATTTTGTAGATTTACAAGATGTACCATCTCTTTTAGAAAGAGATGCAGTCCTTCTTATTGAAGAATATGGAGTGACTCGTTATAAGAAATTTGAACAAAGTCTTCAAATTCTTCGAAACTTAAATCGCTCTATCCTCGGTGTAGCAACCTTTAAATTATAAGCATCCTGATACATCGTGTCTCTAAAGTTGGCGAAGAGTCGATTTTGAGGCTCCATAATATTTGTAGTGGGTACCTTCCCTATAGATATTATGGAGTCTATTTTGTTGTCTTGTTAGAAGATGGTAGTCACTGAGAGTCCTCTAGTAAAGAATATCAACAAATCCGTTAGATTCTCAATTCAAAGATTACTTAAAAGTTAATTGAAAAGACTTCTATGAAAGATATAAATCATAAACTTTCAATCTTATTATAATTATCGAACTGTAACTAAATAATTAAGACTTAATAATTTTTGTATTTTCAATCCCAATTGGAGTTCTTTGCTTTTTTAACGATATATTTGTCCTTAGTTAAAGTTCGATAAATTTTATTTGAAATCCTCAAAAAGTTAGTTTTTAATCTTAAACTTTTGAGGATTTGATTTCCTAAAAATTTTTTAAAATAATTAAAGACTAGTTGTTGAAAACAAAAGAGTTATTTTAACTAACTTTATGATATAATGAAAAACGAGGTAAATTGAATGAAAAGTATAAAATTAAATGCTCTATCCTACATGGGAATTCGTGTCTTGAATATTATTTTTCCCATCTTAACTGGTACCTACGTCGCGCGTGTCTTGGACCGAACTGACTATGGTTACTTCAATTCAGTCGACACAATTTTGTCATTTTTCTTACCCTTTGCAACTTATGGGGTCTATAACTACGGTTTACGGGCCATTAGTAATGTCAAGGATAACAAAAAAGATCTGAATAGAACCTTCTCTAGTCTTTTTTATTTGTGCATAGCTTGTACGATTTTGACCACCGCTGTCTATATCCTAGTCTATCCTCTCTTCTTTACAGATAATCCAATCGTCAAAAAGGTTTACCTTATTATGGGAATTCAACTCATTGCCCAGATTTTTTCAATCGAGTGGGTCAATGAAGCTCTGGAAAATTACAGTTTTCTCTTTTACAAAACTGCCTTCATCCGTATCCTGATGCTAGTCTCTATTTTCCTGTTTGTCAAAAATGACCACGATATTGTTGTCTACACACTCGTGATGAGTTTATCGACGCTGATTAACTATCTGATTAGTTATTTTTGGATTAAAAGAGACATTAAACTTGTTAAGATTCACATAAGTGATTTTAAACCGCTCTTTCTCCCTCTAACAGCCATGTTGGTCTTTGCCAATGCAAATATGCTCTTCACCTTTTTAGATCGTCTCTTCCTCGTTAAAACAGGGATTGATGTCAATGTTAGTTACTATACCATTGCTCAACGAATTGTTACCGTTATAGCTGGTGTTGTAACAGGAGCTATCGGAGTGAGTGTGCCTCGTCTCAGTTACTATCTAGGAAAAGGCGATAAGGAAGCCTATGTCGCACTTGTAAACAGAGGAAGTCGAATCTTTAACTTCTTTATCATTCCACTGAGTTTTGGACTCATGGTTTTAGGACCAAATGCCATCCTACTTTACGGTAGTGAAAAATATATCGGAGGTGGTATCTTAACCTCTCTCTTCGCTTTTCGTACGATTATCCTGGCTTTAGATACCATTCTTGGTTCCCAAATTCTCTTTACAAATGGCTATGAAAAACGTATCACAGTCTATACAGTCTTTGCAGGATTACTCAATTTGGGCTTAAATAGTCTCCTCTTTTTCAACCATATCGTGGCTCCTGAATACTACTTACTGACAACTATGCTATCAGAGGCCTCTCTACTTGTTTTCTATTTCATTTTCATCCATAGAAAACAACTTATTCACTTGGGACATATCTTTAGCTATACTGTTCGATACTCGATCTTTTCACTTTCCTTTGTAGGAATTTATTTCCTGATTAATTTCTTGTATCCTGTGGATATGGTCATTAATATGCCATTTTTAATTAATACTGGTTTAATTGTCTTGCTATCAGCCATCTCTTATATTGGTCTACTTGTCTTCACAAAAGATAGCATTTTCTATGAATTTTTAAACCATGCCCTAGCCTTAAAAAATAAATTCAAAAGATCATAGGAGTTTAGAATGAAACAACTAACCATTGAAGATGCCAAACAAATTGAATTAGAAATTTTGGATTATATTGATACTCTCTGTAAAAAGCACAATATCAACTATATTATTAACTACGGGACTCTGATTGGGGCAGTTCGTCATCAAGGCTTTATTCCTTGGGACGACGATATTGATCTGTCCATGCCTCGAGAAGACTACCAACGATTTATAAACATTTTTCAAAAGGAAAAAAGCAAATATAATCTCCTTTCCTTAGAAACTGATAAGAACTACTTTAACAACTTTATCAAAATAATAGACAGTACGACTAAAATTATTGATACTCGGAATACAAAAACCTATGAGTCAGGTGTTTTTATCGACATTTTCCCTATGGATCGCTTTGATGACCCTAAGGTCATTGATATTTGTTATAAGCTGGAAAGCTTCAAACTTCTATCTTTCAGTAAACACAAAAATATTGTCTATAAGGATAGCCTTTTAAAAGATTGTATACGAACAGCCTTCTGGTTTCTCCTTAGACCGGTTTCTCCTCGTTATTTCGCACATAAAATCGAGAAAGAAATTCAAAAATATAGTCGTGATAATGGGCAGTATATGGCTTTTATCCCTTCTAAATTTAAGGAAAAAGAAGTCTTTCCAAGTGCTACCTTTGATAAAACAATTGATTTACCCTTTGAAAATTTAAGCCTTCCAGCACCTGAAAAATTTGATACTATTTTGACACAATTTTATGGAGATTATATGACCCTACCACCAGAAGAAAAACGCTTCTACAGTCATGAATTTCACGCTTATAAATTGGAGGATTAGGATGCAGTATTTAGAAAAAGAAGAAATTAAAGAAATTCAACTAGCCCTGCTAGACTATATTGATGAAACTTGTAAGAAACATGATATTCCTTATTTTCTAAGTTATGGAACCATGCTTGGAGCTATCCGCCACAAAGGTATGATTCCATGGGATGATGATATTGATATTTCTCTCTATCGTGAAGATTATGAGCGTTTACTGAAGATTATTGAGGAAGAAGATCATCCTCGCTATAAGGTTCTTTCTTATGACACCTCTTCTTGGTACTTCCATAATTTTGCATCGATTTTAGATACTTCTACCGTTATCGAAGACCATGTTAAGTACAAGCGTCATGACACCAGTCTCTTTATCGATGTCTTTCCAATTGATCGCTTTACAGACTTGAGCATTGTCGATAAGAGTTATAAGTATGTAGCCCTTCGTCAACTAGCCTATATCAAAAAATCACGCGCAGTTCACGGTGATAGCAAATTAAAAGATTTTCTAAGATTATGTAGCTGGTACGCCCTACGATTTGTCAATCCGAGATACTTCTATAAGAAAATAGATAAGTTAGTTAAGAATAGTGTTGTAGAACAGCCGAAATATGAGGGAATGGTTGGAGTTGATAAAGAGGGAATGAAGGGTGTTTTCCAAATAAATACTTTCAAAGAGTTAATCTTAACAGAGTTTGAGGGAAGAATGTTACCAATTCCTAAAAATTATGATGTCTTTTTAACCCAGATGTATGGGGATTATATGACACCACCATCAAAGGAAATGCAAGAATGGTATAGTCATAGTATTAAAGCTTATCGCAAGATAGAGAAGTAGCACAGGCTTATAAGAGAGCGAATCTTTTGGTTGTTTATTTTGGAAAATCAGGACAGTGCAATTCATATACAAAGCTTGATATGAAAATGGGTTAAAATTATGTTTTATAGAAATGATAAAGGAAAGTGTGACATACAATGAAGAATCTAAAGAAAAGAAAATTAATATTATTTATCTTTCTCATATGCACTTTAGTTATAGCTACCAAATTATCATCAGTCGATGCGGATACCATTTCCGCAGGGGATGGTAATCGAATCCATTTTATTAATTTAAAATCTAAGTCAGGGAGTGATGCTATTCTATTAGAAAGCAGAGGACACTTTGCTTTAATTGATATGGGTGAGGATTATGATTTCCCAGATGGAAGTAACCCACGTTATCCAGATAGGTGGGGAATAACCATGGACAATGACCAAGTTTTAGAGGATCGATTGTTCCGTCATTTGAAACAAGTTGGTGTTGAAAAGCTAGATTTTATCTTGGGTACTCATGTCCACAGTGATCATATTGGTTCTGCTGATGAAGTACTAAAACATTATCCTGTTGATAGATTTTATCTAAAAAGATACGCTGATGAACGTATTACAACAAAATGGAGGTTGTGGGACAATCTTTATAATTACGATAATGCTGTAAAGACTGCTACTGAACGTGGTGTAAAATTAATACAAGATATCTCAGATAAAGATAGTCATTTTACTTTAGGTGACATGGATATTCAGCTGTATAACTATAAAAATGAGTATGATAGCAACGGAAATCTAAAAAGGGTATTTGATGACAATTCTAACTCAATTGTAGCAGTTGTGAAAGTAGCAGGTAAGAGAATCTATCTTGGTGGAGACTTGGATAATGCTGAGGGAGCAGAAGATAAGTTAGGTCCTGTAATTGGTAAAGTAGACATGATGAAATGGAATCATCACTATGATGCTAACATTTCTAATACAGTTAACTTTATTAATAATTTATTACCAAGTATTGTTGTTCAGACAAGTGGATCAGATATTAATCGTGAATCTACTAGGACTCTACTACGAGAAAAGAATATAAAAATAGTAAAAGCTTTTAGTCATACAAAAGATGCGACTGTTTTTGATATAGATGAAGAAGGGTTTACTGATGTTTCGAAAGTTTTCCCCGATATACCGACGGTTAGAGAAAAATGGTATAAAGAAGAAGGTTACTGGAAATATCGCTTGTTCGATGGAGAAATGACGATTGGTTGGCGAAAAATAGACGGTGTTTATTATTTCTTTAATGGACAAGGACAAATGCAAGCTGGAAAATGGTTGCATTTGAAAGATTCTAGAGAAAAGCTTGATGGAAATTGGTATTACCTAAACAACAATGGAGGCATGCAAGAAGCCGGTTGGTTTAAGAAAGACGGTTTTTGGTACTATATTACCTCTACAGGGGCTCGGAAATATAATGAATTAGTGGAGATTTTTGGACAAAAATATTTATTTGATAAAGAAGGAAAAATGTTAACAGGATTGCACGAGTTTAACGGCAAAAAAATGTTCTTTGCTACTAATGGTGCCCTTCAATCTAATGGGAAACCTTCTAGTTGGAAAAAAGTGTTAGGAAAATGGTATTATTACGATGAGAATGGAGTCCCTTCACTTAGTAAAAAAATTATAAATGGAACAACTTATTTCTTTAATCAAGAAGGTGTGATGCAGACTGGCTGGGTTTCTGTTAATGGAAAATGGAACTATTATACAGAATCTGGAGCAATGAAAACTGGCTGGATTAAAGATAAAGATATATGGTATTATTTAGACAAAGATGGTATCATGTTAACCGGAAATCAAGAAATTAGTGGAATTCGTTACTATCTAAACACAAGTGGAGCGATGCAAACTGGTTGGAAATTAATGGATAAGAACTGGTATTACTATTCAAGTTCTGGTGCGATGAAGATTGGCTGGGTTAAGGATAATGAAAAATGGTACTATTTGGACAAAGAAGGTATCATGCAGACTGGTGCCCATACGATTAGTGGATTGCGTTATTTTTTGAGTACAAGTGGAGCCATGCAGACTGGTTGGCAGAAACTTGAGGAGAACTGGTATTTTTATTCTGATTCAGGAATTGGTCAAACAGGTTGGCTAAAAGATCATGATAAGTGGTATTATCTTGAATCTAAGGAAGGTACTATGTTGGTTGGTCTTAATCAAGTAGATGGTAAACATTATTACTTTAGTGCGTCTGGAGCCATGCAGACTGGCTGGAAATGGTTTGATAATCATTACCGTTACTTTGAATCAAATGGAGCCATGAAAACTGGTTGGATAAAAGACAAAGGCGTCTGGTATTATCTAAATCCTGAAGATGGCACTACGTTGGTTGGCCTCAATCAAGTAGATGGCAAGCAATATTACTTTAGTGCGTCTGGAGCCATGCAGACTGGCTGGAAATGGTTTGATAATCATTACCGTTACTTTGAATTAAATGGAGCCATGAAAACTGGTTGGCTAAAAGATAAAGGCGTCTGGTATTATCTAAATCCTGAAGATGGCATTATGTTGGTTGGCCTTCATAAAGTCAATGGTAATCAATATTACTTTGAAGAATCAGGAGCTATGCAAACAGGTTGGAAACAGGTTGATGGTAATTGGTACTATTTCCAAGCTGATGGTTCTTTATTGAAGAATGCAACAACACCTGATGGTTATAAAGTTAATGAAGAAGGTGTATGGAAACAAGTAGTTACTGTTGATAAGAAGCCAAATCAATCTAGAAACAAACAGGAAACGTCTACTTTGACTGATAAATCAGAAAATATGAATAAGGAAGATAAACAAGAAAAACAAAAAGAAATGAACTCTTCTAATTCAGAAAAACAAAAAGAGGACTCAATTGTAGATCCAAGTATTTCCAACAAGAAATCAAAGGAATAATGAGAAAATCCCCTGCTAGTAGAATAGTCTATTAGCAGGGGATTCTTTAGATTTTTATAAGATTCGTAATCTTTCTTACCGAGATAGTAGCCGAGACGTGGAATACTGACGTTGATAGCTCCACTCAGGACACTGGCAATCAACATGACGATGCTGGAAGCAATAGTGTAATAAGAAATGTAGTTTTCATCAATAGTTTGTTCGTACTGTTTTTGAGCTTGTTTAGCTAGGTATAAAATCTTCTTATAGCCACAATTCTGTCTTCTTTTAGGGTAACCGTTACAGATAAAGGGAGCTTTGTCGAGTAGAGGACAAGGAAGGTTATCGCATGTAGACTCTCGGACTGTCTGTTTCGTTTGACTTCTTTGGAAACAGTAGTTTTGTCTTTTAGAATGGATTGTCAGATAGCTTTGAAGGTTTCCCCGCGCTCTAAGCTTAATTGGATATCGTTACGGTCTGAAAGGGTAAGATGTTTATATTTTGTCATAGTGAGCCTTATTTCTAACTCAAACGTCTCACACTGAATTCCACCATAAAAATCTGTTTTAGACTAATTTCCACTTCGGTCAGGCAAGTGGAAGTTACTTTGAGAAGTTACCCTAGGGAAAATCTATCCCGACAGAGGAGCCTTCTTTTGATAAAATCGTAAAAATCTAGTATAATAGATAGAACTGAAAGTATGAGGTTACTAGCAATGAAAATGAAACAAATCAGTGATACAACTTTAAAAATCACGATGTCTTTAGAAGATTTGATGGATCGAGGCATGGAGATTGCTGACTTTCTCGTTCCTCAAGAAAAAACAGAAGAGTTCTTTTATGCTATCTTGGATGAGTTAGAGATGCCTGATAGCTTTCTAGATACAGGTATGTTGAGCTTCCGTGTGACTCCAAAACCTGATAAGGTAGATGTCTTTGTAACCAAATCAAAGATTGACCAAAATCTAGATTTTGAAGACTTATCGGATTTGCCAGACATGGAAGAATTTGCTCAAATGTCGCCAGATGAATTTATCAAAACCTTGGAAAAAAGTATCGCAGACAAAACAAAGGATGATATCGAAGCCATTCAATCTCTAGAGCAAGTCGAAGCCAAGGAAGAAGAGCAGGAGCAGGCTGAACAAGAAGCTGAGAGCAAGAAAGAACCTTACATCTACTACATCCTTTCTTTTGCTAAGTTGGCTGACTTGGTTGCTTTTGCTAAGACAGTGACTTTTGAGATGGAAACTTCTGAACTCTACAAGATGAATGAACGCTATTATTTGACCATTTTAGTGGATATTGAAAATCATCCAAGTCCATATCCAGCTTGGCTGTTGGCCCGTATGCGCGAGTTTGCAGACGATAGTGACATCAGTCGTTCAGTCTTGCAAGAGTATGGTCAAGTCTTGATGAATCACGATGCTGTGCTAAATCTGCAAAAGATTGGATAATCCTTTCTGGAAAGCTTTTTCTAGATTTTAAGAAGAGCGAATCGTTTGATTCGTTTTTTCTTTTCTAGATTGAAATAGTGATTTACTATAATAGGAATTTTCATAAAATTCTGTTATAATGGCTATATTAGAAAATTTCGAGGAGACAAACATGGCAGTTAAAATTGCTTTACTTGGATTTGGTACCGTTGCAAGTGGTGTGCCTTTCCTCCTAAAGGAAAATGGAGAAAAAATCAATCAATCAGCACATTCAGAGATTGAAGTTGCTAAGGTATTGGTTAAGGACGAAGATGAAAAGAACCGCTTGCTTGCAGCAGGGAATGACTTTAACTTTGTAACTAATGTGGATGATATTTTATCAGACCAAGACATTACGATTGTAGTGGAATTGATGGGGCGTATCGAACCAGCTAAAACATTTATCACTCGTGCCTTGGAGGCTGGAAAACACGTTGTTACTGCTAACAAGGACCTTTTGGCTGTCCATGGTGCGGAATTGTTAGAAATCGCTAAAGCTAATAAGGTAGCACTTTACTATGAAGCAGCAGTAGCTGGTGGGATTCCAATTCTTCGTACCTTGGCAAATTCCTTGGCTTCTGATAAAATCACGCGCGTGCTTGGAGTAGTCAACGGAACTTCTAACTTCATGATGACCAAGATGGTAGAAGAAGGCTGGTCTTACGATGATGCTCTTGCGGAAGCACAAAGACTTGGATTTGCAGAAAGTGACCCGACAAATGATGTAGATGGGATTGATGCAGCCTACAAGATGGTGATTTTGAGCCAATTTGCCTTTGGTATGAAGGTTGCCTTTGACGACGTAGCCCACAAGGGAATTCGGAACATCACACCAGAAGACGTAGCTGTAGCCCAAGAACTTGGCTATGTAGTGAAATTGGTTGGCTCTATCGAGGAAACTCCTTCAGGAATTGCTGCAGAAGTAACTCCAACCTTCCTTCCTAAAGCGCATCCACTTGCCAGTGTGAATGGAGTAATGAACGCTGTCTTTGTAGAATCTATCGGTATCGGTGAGTCTATGTACTACGGACCAGGTGCGGGTCAAAAACCAACTGCAACAAGTGTTGTAGCAGATATTGTCCGTATCGTTCGTCGCTTGAATGATGGTACCATTGGCAAAGACTTCAACGAATACAGTCGTGACTTGGTTTTGGCAAATCCAGAAGATGTCAAAGCAAACTACTACTTCTCAATCTTGGCTCCAGACTCAAAAGGTCAGGTCTTGAAATTGGCTGAAATCTTTAATGCTCAAGATATTTCCTTCAAGCAAATTCTCCAAGATGGCAAAGAAGGTGATAAGGCGCGTGTTGTAATCATCACACACAAGATTAATAAAGCCCAGCTTGAAAATGTCTCAGCTGAATTGAAGAAGGTTTCAGAATTCGACCTCTTGAATACCTTCAAGGTGCTAGGAGAATAAGATGAAGATTATTGTACCCGCAACCAGTGCAAATATCGGGCCAGGTTTTGACTCGGTCGGTGTAGCTGTAACCAAGTATCTTCAAATTGAGGTCTGTGAAGAACGAGATGAGTGGTTGATTGAACACCAGATTGGCAAATGGATTCCACATGACGAGCGCAATCTCTTGCTCAAAATAGCTTTGCAAATTGTACCAGATTTACAACCAAGACGTTTGAAAATGACCAGTGATGTTCCCTTAGCGCGTGGTTTGGGTTCTTCCAGCTCGGTTATTGTTGCTGGGATTGAACTAGCCAACCAACTGGGTCAGCTCAACTTGTCTGATCATGAAAAATTGCAGTTGGCGACCAAGATTGAAGGACATCCTGACAATGTGGCTCCAGCCATTTATGGTAATCTCGTTATTGCAAGCTCTGTTGAAGGGCAAGTTTCTGCTATCGTAGCAGACTTCCCAGAGTGTGATTTCCTAGCCTACATTCCCAACTATGAATTGCGTACTCGAGACAGCCGTGGTGTCTTGCCTAAAAAATTGTCCTACAAGGAGGCTGTTGCAGCTAGTTCTATCGCCAATGTGGCGGTTGCGGCCTTATTGGCAGGAGACATGGCGACTGCTGGGCAAGCAATCGAGGGAGACCTCTTCCACGAGCGCTATCGTCAGGACTTGGTAAGAGAATTTGCGACGATTAAGCAAGTGGCCAAAGAAAATGGTGCCTATGCAACCTACCTCTCTGGTGCTGGGCCGACAGTTATGGTTTTGGCTTCTCATGACAAGATGCCAACGATTAAGGCAGAATTGGAAAAGCAACCCTTCAAAGGAAAACTTCATGACTTGAAGGTTGATACCCAAGGTGTCCGTGTCGAAGCAAAATAAAGAATAGAAGATAGGATGGGGAAACTCTCGACCAGAGGGCTTCCTGTCCTTTTTTTGAAAAGAAGTTTATACTCAATGAAAATCAAAGAGCAAACTAGGAAGCTAGCCGCAGGTTGCTCAAAGCACTGCTTTGAGGTTGTAGATAAGACTGACGAAGTCAGCTCAAAACAGTGTTTTGAGGTTGTGGATAGAACTAACGAAGTCGGTAACCATACCTACGCTAAGGCGACGCTGACGTGGTTTGAAGAGATTTTCGAAGAGTATTAGTTAAAAACTTGATAAAGGAGAAATAAAGATGGCAGAAATTTATCTAGCAGGTGGTTGTTTTTGGGGCCTAGAGGAATATTTATCACGCATTTCTGGAGTGCTATCAACCAGTGTTGGCTACGCTAATGGTCAAGTCGAAACGACCAATTATCAGCTGCTCAAGGAAACAGACCATGCAGAAACGGTTCAGATAATTTATGATGAGAAGGCAGTGTCACTCAGAGAGATTTTACTTTATTATTTCCGTGTTATTGATCCATTATCTATCAACCAGCAAGGGAATGACCGTGGTCGCCAATATCGAACTGGGATCTATTATCAGGATGAAGCAGACTTGCCAGCTATCTACACAGTGGTGCAGGAGCAGGAGCGCATGCTCGGTCGAAAGATTGCAGTGGAAGTGGAGAAACTACGTCATTACATTCTGGCTGAAGACTACCATCAAGACTATCTTAAGAAAAATCCTTCAGGTTACTGCCATATCGATGTGACCGATGCTGATAAGCCATTGATTGACGCAGCAAATTATGAAAAGCCTAGTCAAGAGGTGTTAAAGAAAAGCTTAACCGAAGAGTCTTATCGTGTTACCCAAGAAGCTGCTACAGAGGCTCCATTTACCAATGCCTATGACCAAACCATTGAAGAGGGAATTTATGTAGACATCACGACAGGTGAGCCACTTTTTTTTGCCAAGGATAAGTTTGCCTCAGGTTGTGGTTGGCCAAGTTTTAGCCGTCCAATTTCCAAAGAGTTGATTCACTATTACAAGGATCTCAGTCATGGAATGGAGCGAATCGAGGTTCGTTCTCGGTCAGGAAATGCTCACTTGGGTCATGTTTTCACAGATGGACCGCGTGAGTTTGGTGGTCTCCGTTACTGTATCAATTCTTCTTCCTTGCGCTTTGTGGCCAAGGATGAGATGGAAGAAGCAGGATATGGCTATCTACTACCTTACTTAAACAAATAAAACAGAGAGGGTGGGTGCTTCCCACTTTCTTCATTTCTATAAAACGAATAGAAGGGATCTATGAAACACCTATTATCTTACTTTAAACCCTACATCAAAGAATCGATTTTAGCACCCTTGTTCAAGCTACTAGAAGCTGTGTTTGAGCTCTTGGTTCCCATGGTGATTGCTGGGATTGTTGACCGATCCTTGCCCCAGAAAAATCAAGGTCATCTCTGGATGCAGATTGGTTTGCTCCTTATCTTTGCAGTAATTGGTGTTGTAGTGGCCTTAATAGCCCAGTTCTACTCAGCTAAGGCTGCGGTTGGATTTGCCAAAGGACTGACAGATGATCTCTATCGTCATATTCTATCTTTACCTAAGGACAGTAGAGACCGTTTGACAACTTCTAGCTTGGTCACTCGCTTGACTTCGGACACTTACCAGATTCAGACTGGTATCAATCAATTCCTGCGTCTCTTTTTGCGAGCGCCTATTATCGTTTTTGGGGCCATTTTTATGGCCTATCGAATCTCAGCTGAGCTGACTCTCTGGTTCTTGGTCATGGTTGTCATTTTGACCATTGTTATTGTAGGGCTCTCTAGACTGGTCAATCCTCTCTACAGCAGTCTGAGAAAGAAAACGGACCAACTGGTTCAGGAAACACGTCAGCAAATACAAGGGATGCGGGTTATTCGTGCTTTTGGTCAAGAAAAACGAGAGTTACAAATTTTTCAAACCCTTAACCAAGTCTATGCTAGATTACAAGAGAAAACAGGTTTCTGGTCCAGTTTATTAACACCCCTGACCTATCTGATTGTAAATGGAACTCTCCTCGTTATTATTTGGCAAGGCTATATTTCTATTCAAGGAGGATTGCTCAGTCAAGGTGCTCTCATTGCCTTTATCAACTATCTCTTACAGATTTTGGTGGAATTGGTCAAGCTAGCCATGCTGATAAATTCTCTCAACCAGTCCTATATCTCTGCCAAGCGAATTGAGGAAGTCTTTGCCGAAGCTCCAGAAGACATCCATTCAGAATTAGAGAAAAAGCAAGTTACCAGCAATCAGGTTTTACAAGTTCAAGAACTGACCTTTACCTATCCTGATGCGGCCCAGCCTTCTCTGAGAGACATTTCCTTTGATATGCAGCAAGGGCAAATCCTTGGTATCATTGGGGGAACAGGTTCTGGTAAATCAAGCTTGGTGCAACTCATCCTTGGACTTTATCCAGCAGACAAGGGGAGCATTGACCTTTATAGAGATGGATCTAGTCCTCTTAATTTGGAGCAGTGGCGGTCTTGGATTTCCTATGTGCCCCAAAAAGTCGAACTTTTTAAAGGAACCATTCGTTCCAACCTGACTCTAGGTTTTAATCACGAAGTAACGGATCAAGAACTTTGGCAGGCCTTGGAAATCGGGCAAGCCAAGGATTTTGTCAGTGAAAAGGAAGGACTCTTGGATGCCATAGTTGAGGCAGGAGGGCGAAATTTCTCGGGCGGTCAAAAACAAAGGCTGTCCATCGCACGAGCAGTTTTGCGCCAGACTCCGTTTCTCATCCTAGATGATGCGACCTCAGCACTGGACACTATTACTGAGTCTAAGCTCTTGAAAGCTATCCGAGAAAACCTGCCAAATACAAGTTTAATCTTGATTTCTCAACGGACTTCGACGCTTCAGATGGCAGACAAGATTCTCCTCTTGGAAAAAGGGGAGCTCCTAGCTATTGGCAAGCACGAGGACTTGATGAAATCCAGTCAAGTCTATCGAGAAATCAATGCATCCCAACATGGAAAGGAGGACTAGCATGAGACGACAAACTGCAAATCAAACATTCACACGTTTGGCCAAAGATTTAGCAAGTCATCCCTTCCTTCTTTTTCTAGCCTTTCTAGGAACTATTGCCCAGGTTGGTTTATCGATTTACCTACCAATCTTAATCGGACAGGTCATTGACCAAGTCCTAGTGGTTGATTCTTCACCAGTTTTTTGGCATATTTTCATTCAAATGATCTTGGTGGTTATAGGAAATACCCTTGTGCAGTGGGTCAATCCTCTCCTCTATAATCGCCTAATCTTTTCTTATACTAAAGATTTGCGAGAGCGAATCATCCATAAGCTCCATCGTTTATCGATTGCTTTTGTCGATCGGCAAGGCAGTGGGGAGATGGTCAGTCGTGTAACCACGGACATAGAACAGTTGGCAGCTGGCTTGACCATGATTTTTAACCAATTTTTCATTGGCGTCTTGATGATTTTAGTTAGTATTCTTGCCATGCTTCAAATTCATCTCCTCATGACTCTCTTGGTCTTGCTGTTGACGCCACTGTCTATGGTAATTTCACGCTTTATTGCCAAGAGATCTTATCATCTCTTCCAAAAGCAAACAGAGACTAGGGGAATTCAGACTCAGTTGATTGAAGAATCGTTGAGCCAGCAGACCATTATCCAGTCCTTCAATGCTCAGGAAGAGCTTATCCAAAGGTTTCACGAGGCTAATGCCAATTACGCAGGTTATTCTCAGTCAGCCATCTTTTATTCTTCAACGGTCAATCCTTCGACTCGCTTTGTAAATGCGCTTATTTATGCCCTTCTAGCTGGAGTGGGAGCTTATCGTATCATGATGGGTTCAACCTTGACCATTGGGCATTTAGTGACTTTTTTGAACTATGTTCAGCAATACACCAAGCCCTTTAACGATATTTCCTCAGTTCTAGCCGAATTGCAAAGTGCTTTAGCTTGTGCAGAGCGTGTCTATGCTGTCTTAGAAAGTCCTGAGGTGGCTGAAACAGGGAAGGAAGTCTTGACCAGTGACCAAGTGAAGGGTGCCATTTCCTTTAAACAGGTTTCTTTTGGTTACCATCCTGAAAAGATTTTGATTAAGGATTTATCTATTGATATTCCAGCTGGTAGCAAGGTTGCTATTGTTGGTCCGACAGGTGCTGGAAAATCAACCCTTATCAATCTCCTCATGCGGTTTTATCCCATTAACTCGGGAGATATCTTGCTGGATGGGAAATCTATTTATGACTATAGTCGTATCTCTTTACGCCAGCAGTTTGGCATGGTGCTTCAAGAAACCTGGCTCAAGCAAGGAACCATTCATGACAATATTGCCTTTTGCAATCCTAATGCTAGTCGGGAGCAAGTGATTGCTGCTGCCAAAGCAGCCAATGCAGACTTTTTCATCCAACAGTTACCTCAAGGCTATGATACCAAGTTGGAAAATGCGGGAGAATCTCTCTCTGTTGGTCAGGCCCAGCTCTTGACCATCGCCCGAGTCTTTCTGGCTATTCCAAAGATTCTTATCTTAGACGAAGCAACTTCATCCATCGATACGCGGACAGAAGTGCTGGTACAGGATGCCTTTGCCAAACTTATGAAGGGGCGAACAAGCTTTATCATTGCCCACCGCTTGTCTACCATTCAGGATGCGGATCTGATTCTTGTCTTGGTTGATGGTGACATCGTTGAGTATGGCAACCATCAAGAACTCATGGCTAAGAAGGGCAAGTATTACCAAATGCAGCAAGCTGCCGCTTTTAGCTCTGAATAAGCCTTTCTATTTTAAAATCTTATGAACGAAAAAAGTTGCCTTCGGGTGACTTTTTTGTTACAATAGCTAGAAAAATTATTCACTGTAATACTCCATGAAAATCAAAGGGCAAACTAGGAAGCTAGCCGCAGGTTGCTCAAAGTACTGCTTTGAGGTTGTAGATAAGACTGACGAAGTCAGCTCAAAACACTGTTTTGAGGTTGTAGATAAAACTGACGAAGTCAGTAACCATATATCTACTCTACGATAAGGTGAATCTGAAGTAGTTTGAATTTGAGTATAACTTGTCTTTTAGAAAAGGAGCCTAGAATGAAAGTCTATCAGCATGTAAATATCGTGACTTGTGATCAAGATTTCCATGTTTATCTGAATGGAATCTTAGCAGTTAAGGATTCTCAAATCGTCTATGTCGGTCAAGGGAATTCAGAGATTTTAGAGCAAGCTGAGCAGATTATAGACTATCAGGGAGCCTGGATTATGCCTGGTTTGGTTAATTGCCACACCCATTCTGCTATGACAGGATTGAGAGGAATCCGAGATGATAGCAATCTCCATGAATGGCTCAATGATTATATCTGGCCTGCAGAAGCTGAGTTTACTCCAGACATGACTACCAAGGCGGTCAAAGAAGCGCTGACAGAAATGCTCCAGTCAGGAACAACAACCTTCAACGATATGTATAATCCCAATGGTGTGGATATTGAACGGATTTATCAAGAAGTGAAAGTTTCCAAGATGCGTTGTTATTTCTCACCGACCCTCTTTTCTTCAGAGACAGAGACAACTGCTGAGACTATAAGCAGAACTCGAGCTATCATCGAGGAAATTTTAGGATATAAAAATCCAAATTTCAAGGTGATGGTAGCCCCACATTCTCCCTACAGCTGTAGTAAAGATTTGCTACAAGAGAGTTTAGACATGGCAAAAGAACTGAATATTCCTCTCCATATCCATGTAGCGGAGACCAAGGAGGAGTCAGGAATTATCCTGAAACGATACGGCAAACGTCCTCTTGCTTTTCTAGAAGAACTGGGTTACTTAGAACATCCATCTGTCTTTGCTCACGGGGTCGAATTAAACGAGAGAGAAATTGAACGTTTGGCAACTTCTCAAGTGGCTATCGCTCACAATCCTATCAGTAACCTCAAACTGGCATCAGGGATTGCTCCAATTATCCAGCTCCAAAAAGCGGGAGTAGCAGTCGGAATTGCGACGGATTCGGTTGCCTCCAACAACAATCTAGATATGTTTGAGGAAGGAAGGACTGCAGCCCTTCTTCAGAAGATGAAGAGTGGAGATGCTAGCCAATTTCCAATCGAAACAGCTCTCAAGGCACTGACAATCGAAGGGGCTAAGGTCCTAGGGATGGAAGAACAGATAGGAAGTCTGGAAGTTGGTAAACAGGCAGATTTTCTCGTTATTCAACCACAGGGAAAAATCCATCTCCAACCTCAGGAAAATATGCTGTCTCACCTCCTTTATGCAGTCAAATCCAGTGACGTTGATGATGTCTATATTGCCGGACAACAGGTTGTCAAGCAAGGCAAAGTTTTGACGGTAGAACTTTAAAAGAAAAATCACTAAAAAATTTTAAAAAAAGTTTGCAAAAATCTTGCATTCTTTTTTTGACTATGCTATACTTATATACGGTTTGAAAAAACTGCCTAAGACAGTAGGGGAGCTCGACTCATAAATATCCTACCGAGGACAAAACGTATCATGTAAAAAGAAGCGTATTGTACTTTCGTGTCTAGGTTTGGGCGCGTTTTTCTTTTGGAAAAATTCCCCAAGCAAAATAATAACGGAGGTGAACACACTAATGAGTGAAGCAATTATTGCTAAAAAAGCGGAACTAGTTGACGTAGTAGCTGAAAAAATGAAAGCTGCTGCATCTATCGTCGTTGTTGACGCTCGTGGTTTGACAGTTGAGCAAGATACAGTTCTTCGTCGTGAGCTTCGTGGAAGCGAAGTTGAGTACAAAGTGATTAAAAACTCAATCTTGCGTCGTGCAGCTGAAAAAGCTGGTCTTGAAGAACTTGCATCAGTATTTGTTGGACCATCTGCAGTAGCATTTTCTAACGAAGATGTTATCGCACCAGCGAAAATTTTGAACGACTTTTCTAAAAACGCTGAAGCACTTGAAATCAAAGGTGGTGCAATCGAAGGCGCTGTCGCATCTAAAGAAGAGATTCTTGCACTTGCAACTCTTCCAAACCGCGAAGGACTTCTTTCTATGCTCCTTTCTGTACTTCAAGCGCCAGTGCGCAACGTTGCTCTTGCAGTCAAAGCGGTTGCAGACAACAAAGAAGACGCAGCTTAATTTTAAGCTACGCAGCGTAGCCTAGCTACGAAAATCTATTATAAATTTAAAACATATTTGGAGGAAATAACAATGGCATTGAACATTGAAAACATTATTGCTGAAATTAAAGAAGCTTCAATCCTTGAATTGAACGACCTTGTAAAAGCTATCGAAGAAGAATTTGGTGTAACTGCAGCTGCTCCTGTAGCTGTTGCTGCAGCTGGTGCTGCTGACGCTGGTGCTGCTAAAGATTCATTCGACGTTGAATTGACATCTGCAGGCGACAAAAAAGTTGGCGTTATCAAAGTTGTACGTGAAATCACAGGTCTTGGACTTAAAGAAGCTAAAGAACTTGTTGACGGTGCACCAGCACTTGTTAAAGAAGGCGTTGCAACTGCAGAAGCTGAAGAAATCAAAGCTAAATTGGAAGAAGCTGGAGCTTCAGTTACTCTTAAATAATAGAGCAACTACATTAGTAGCTTAAAAACATGATTAAACCGCTATTCTTAGGAGTAGCGGTTTTTCTTGTTTTATATAGGGGATTGCTCCAAAGATAATAGTTTATAAGTATGAGTTGCCTTTTCAACAAAGGGGTTATATAATAGTAATATAGGTATGGAAGATTAATCTTATAATTTATAGTTTTCATTTTAGAGGAGAAAAGATGGCATTAAATTTGTTTGATGTTATTCGTTATGAAGGTGAAGATACAAGGAATATACTTGCTTGGAGACATCCTAAAACGAATATCAAGATAGGAGCAACTGTAATTGTAAACCCTGGTCAGTGTGCTGTATTGTTTTCAAATGGAAGAGCAGTAACTACTTATGATGCTGGTAAACATAAGATTGAAGGAGATGATATTCAAATAGTTTCAGGAATAAAAAACTTTCTAAGTGGAGGTATTTCGTCTGACTCATTGTTTTTGTGGTTTGTGAATATGTATGATTTACAACCGATTGGATGGGGAACTTCTTCTCCTATAATGGTTCGAGATCCAGAAAGTGATATTCCTGTAGAATTGAAAATACATGGGAATTTCATTCCTCGAATTGTAGACTTAGAAGCTTTTATATTAGAATTTATGCCAAGTCACCCCGATATTATAACAGCTCCTATTTTACAAAAACGGTTTAGACAAACTGTTAGTGGGTTGATTAGTTCAGCTATTTCACAAGTAATATATAACCATAAGATTCCAATTCTTGATATTGAGATGCACAGTTTTGATATGTCTGTTGCTTTGTCAGCTATTTTATCCAGCCATTTTTCTAAATATGGAATTAGTATTGAGGAATTTAACATTGAGGCTTTAAAGGTAAATCAGAATAGCAATGGATATAGAGAAATCTTTAAATTCCACAAGCAAATTTTGGAAGCAAAAAGCAAGCAGGCTGGTCGAGATATTGAAGAGTATACTTATCAAGAAGAGAGACAATTTGATGTTTTAGAAGAGGCAGCAAAAAATAATGATTCTGCAGGAAATCTAATGGGAGCAGGCGTGGAAATAGCTATGGGACTTGCCTTGGGAGCTAAATTTAGCAACTTGGTGGATCAGATTGAAGATAGGAATTCATTTGACAAAGATGTGAATCAGCATCAAACTGACCTCAAAGGAGAAACAGGCTTAGCTAAGTTTTGTAGCCAATGCGGGACTGCTTTTTTGGAAGGAGCAAACTTCTGTTCTAATTGCGGGCACGAAAGATAGTTCAAATGATTGGAAAAATCATTTTTATATCAATCTTGTTTAAGCATTATCTTTAATCTTTGATTTTTTGTATTTTCAAATTTACTTTTGTTTTATTTGGGAAGTCTGGTATTGCCAGAATTTCCCTTTTTCTTAGAAATTTGAAAACTATGATTTCTTTGTTTGTATTTTTAAATCATTCAATTTATGTAATTCTAAGTATGGAAATGTATGAATAAATACAAAGGGTCATGAAGAGTATTTGGAAATTTTTTAAGAGAGTAAGGGATTTACTTAGACAAGTTCTATGACAGGAGGATATTGTAGATGTACCAAGTATTTCGTTTATTAAGTATACTTTTTATGGGATTAACAAGTGCAACATTTTTTCTTTCACTATGGGCAATAACTCTATTTCTTGAACATGGTAGGCCGATTTTCTCAATATTGATTCCTATTATTTTTTCTTTATCAGGTTTCTTTTTGTCATCCTTTGCATTTTATAGCTTTGGTATTTTAGAAAATATAAAAATTAAAGTCAAAGCTTTGGATGAGATATATAATGGGAAAGCTCTTTATAGAGAGTATATAGCAACTAGAGGAGAAGATAGGTGAAACAGTATATTAAGAATAATTGGAAAAAAGGCTTTCATTGGTTAATTTCAAATATAGTAATACTCTGTTTTGTAGTTTTATCACTTGCTATCTTTTCTATAGATGATGAACCAAGAATCTTTATATTGAAAAATCTTGATTTTATAATTTTGGCAAAGTTTGTGGGCATTCCTATTGTGATCAGCTTTTTATTTTTAACATTTCAAAATTTACCCTATGTAATAGTTGCCTTAATTATTTTATATTTGTTTCGAGAAACAATTAAAGATGCCTTTTCCTTAAAGAAATTAAAACAGAAGAATTTACTTCAAATGCTTGTTTTAATCATTTTATCATCATTTTTTGAATATGAAAAATCTAGGGAATGGTCTATTCGATTTTTATTTCTTTTAGTTCCTTGGTATTTTCTTAGTGTGAGTTTAATTTTAGTAATGACTTATTGTGAGTCTAGGAGACAAGAAGAAGTCAAGAAACAAAATCAAATACAAGCTTTATTCACTTTATTTGAAAAGCACCAGATTAACAAAAATACATATCCCGTTATTTGTCCATCATGTAGTGGTGAGAATCTGCTTTACCTAGGGCAAGGTAAATCATGTGATTATTGTGGTGCATGGTTATCTAGAAAGGAAATATAAATGAGACGCTATCGTTTAATCATTTCCAAGGTTGTTTATCCTATAGTATCTTTCATATGTATTGTCACCGGATTGAAATTTTATCAGTACATTGATAACTACATAAGATGGATTTTAGGAAAAAAAGAAGGTTTACTTTATGATTTCTACTTTATGTGGCTTTTAATAGTTACAATTTTGTTTGTTTTATTTTTCCTATTTTTGATTATATCGTCTTTTTTATTTTTGAAACAGCCACGTATGAAACAATATGATAAAGCTTTGATAACAGTTCTTAAGTTTGAAGAACAAGGTGAAGATGTTATTGAAATTAAAGGGAAAGAATTGCGAGATGAGTTATCTTATAAATTATCAGCAAAACGTGTTTATTGTCCTACTTGTTATAAGCCAACAGATGGAGTAATTGGAACTCAATTGACCTGTGCAACTTGCGGTAAAACTTTTATAGTTTCTTGATTTTAGGATAATTGAAATGATATTATCTTATAGCTATTTTGATATTGTTTTTAAAACCTAGTAAGTTTGTTTACTTGAAAATACCGCTATTCTTAGGAGTAGCGGTTTTTATTTTTTTATTCCATGGGGCAAAAATGGAAAGGAATCTTTAAAAGTGAGGAGAGTTAGATTGAAAGAATCATATTGGTAAATCGAAATGATGGATATTTGTATCATGTCATAAATCGTTATCAAACGATAATATTGATTTTCTTACAAATTAAGAGTATAATTTATAAAAATGAGTGTTCACTCAATTTTTGTAAAATTAAGGAGTAAAGAAAATGGTTGTTGAAGCAATAGAGTACAGTCGTTTCGGTAACGAAGAGGACTTGGATTTGCTGCAGATAGACTCTATAGCCTTGGATGTAAATCAAGTGAGAGTAGAAGTTCATGCTGTTGGTTTAAATCCTATTGATTATAAAACTTTTGAGGGAGCGAAACCCCTTCGATTTCTATCTTTTATAACGAAATTAAGGAAACCAAGTCGTTGGTTTGAATCCAAATCATCTCTATTTCCAAGAGGTGTGGGGAGAGATTTTTCTGGAGTTATTACAGAAGTTGGAAATGAAGTAACTAGGTTTTCAGTAGGAGATAAGGTGTTTGGAACAATGATTAGCGATCCTGGTTTGGGAACTAAGAGGGGAGCTTTAGCAACAGAAATTTGTGTCAATGAATCAGAAATTGTATTGAAACCAGAGATGATCGACATGACTCACGCAGCTACTATGGGAGTAGCTGCTCTAACTGTGGGTGGGGCTTTTAGAAGAATCGGTTTAAATTCAAGGGATACTGTTGTTATTTCAGCTGCAGCAGGAGGTATTGGAAGTATTGCAGTACAGTATGCAGTGGCTAAGGGAGCGACAGTGATTGGAATAGCAAGTAAGAAAAATGCAGAGTATCTGAAGTCTTTAGGTGCCATACCAGTAAGTTACGAAGAGAATATCAAGAAGGCTCTTCTATCAGCTAGTCCAACGCCTATTACAAAATTTTTGGATTGTTATGGATCTGATTATGTTAGATTGGCTTTTAGTTTAGGCTTGAAAGGGACAGCTATTGGGACATTAGTACCTTCACCCTATGTTATGATAAAAGGTGCTCAGTTTACTGGTCCGAGACATTCTACATATGATGATTTTAGCACTTTAGCTGAAATGGTCTCAGACGGGAAGGTTCAGCTGAAAATTGATCAAGTGTATGACTTTTCTCTAAAGTCAGTTAGAGAAGCCTATCGTAGTCTGAAAATGGGACACAGTCGAGGCAAAAAAGTCGTAAAAGTAAGAGAGTAGAAGAGAGGTGCTAGCGATGGAAAGTTTAGAACAAAAGTATGCTCAGACGTTAGAAGCTAGCAACTTGAGCTTGAAACAACGTCGAGTATTATTATCAAGCTTAAAATTATTCTCAGAAATTGGATTTGAGAATACAACGTCCAGCCTTATTGCCGAACGCGCTGGAGTGTCAGAAGGAACTGTTTTTAGTTACTTTAAAACAAAGGAAGGTATTTTAGAAGCCATTTTATCTACTTTTCTAGAACAGGTTATTCCAGAAGTAATTGCGGATTTCTCAGAAAAAAAATTCACAGTAGATCAAGAAACTTTTCCCTTCTTTTTAAAAAGTATTGTTCGAGATAGGCTCTTTTTCATTCAGGAGAATCAAATGCATGTTAAAATTCTCTTGGGGCGTTCTTTTATTGATAAAAATCTTTCTATCCAGTTAGGAAATATTATTGTTCAATCTATAATAGAACCAATTAGCCCTGTTTTAAATCAATTTAAAGAAAAAGGACTTATTCTAAATTGGTCAAATGAAAGAATTGTTCGATACATTTTAGCATTGAGTTTTTCTTATCTTATTCCCATGATGTTGAATGATGAAGGAACTATAAACATAGATGAAGCAGTTGATGAGGTTGTTGAATGTTTGTCATCTGCCCTAATGAAAGTAAAATAAATTCTGATGTTAAAACTCACTGTTAATGGTGAGTTTTTTTGAAGTCAACATAAAAATCCCCAATCGTAGCGATTGAGGATTAAGCAAATGAATCTTAAACAATACCTTGTGCAATCATAGCGTTTGCTACATTTTCAAAGGCAGCAATGTTTGCTCCTGCAAGGTAGTCTTTATCAAGACCATATGTTTCTGAAGTTGTTTTAGCTGTGTTGAAGATGTTTGTCATGATATCTTTGAGACGTCCATCAACTTCTTCACGAGTCCATGAGAGGCGAAGACTGTTTTGGCTCATTTCAAGGGCTGAAACGGCTACACCACCAGCGTTGGCAGCTTTGGCAGGTCCGTAGAAGATACCATTTTCTTTGTAAACTTTGATGGCATCAAGGTCGCTTGGCATGTTAGCACCTTCAGAGACACAGATAACGCCTTGAGCAACCAAGCGTTTAGCTGCTTCACCATTGATTTCGTTTTGAGTCGCACATGGAAGAGCGATGTCATAGTTTCCAGCGTAAGTCCATACAGAACCTTCATGATAAGTAGCAGTTGCTTTCTCAGCTGCATACTCAGTCAAACGAGCGCGACGTTTTTCTTTAACATCAACCAAAAGATCGAAGTCGATACCATTTTCATCGATGACATAACCATTTGAATCAGATACAGAGATAACAGTTGCACCAAGTTCAGTCGCTTTTTGAAGAGCGTATTGAGCAACGTTACCAGAACCTGAAATAACCACTTTCTTACCAGCAAAGCTATTACCGTTAGCTTTAAGCATTTCTTCAGTGTAGTAAACCAAACCGTAACCAGTTGCTTCTGGACGAATCAAGCTACCACCAAATCCAAGAGGTTTACCAGTCAAGACACCAGCATCAAATTGGTTAAGGCGTTTGTATTGACCGTAAAGGTAACCAATCTCACGTCCACCAACACCGATATCACCAGCAGGTACGTCAAGTGATGGGCCGATGTATTTTTGCAATTCAGTCATGAAGCTTTGGCAGAAGCGCATCACTTCAGCATCTGTTTTACCTTTAGGATCGAAGTCTGATCCACCTTTACCTCCACCGATAGGAAGTCCAGTCAAGACATTTTTGAAGATTTGTTCGAATCCGAGGAATTTCAAGATCCCTTGGTTAACAGTTGGGTGGAAACGAAGTCCGCCTTTGTATGGTCCAACAGCTGAGTTGAATTGAACACGGTAACCACGGTTTACTTGAACTTTTCCATCACGGTCAACCCAAGGAACACGGAAAGAAATCACGCGTTCTGGTTCAGTAATACGTGCCAAGATATTTTCTTCGATATACTCAGGGTGTTTTTCAAATACAGGTTCTAAAGTGTTGAAAAATTCTTCAACAGCTTGGAGGAACTCAGCCTCATGCCCGTTACGAGCTTTTACAGTTTCAAACACGCTTTGGATATATTCTTTAGCAGATGTCATATCGTTCTCCTTAAATTCTAATTTAATTATGTGAGTCATTATAGCAGAATTTTTTTTTACTGTAAAGAAAAAAACAGAAATTTTCTAAAAATTCTATCAATTTAGTTTTGACATTTAGTTTTGAGGCTTTTTGGAAATAGATAAAAAACGAACGTTTTTCTTATAAATGCCTTTCTTAAAGAGAAAATCTGAAAATGTGGTATAATATTAGCAATAAAAGGAATCTGGAGGATCAGAATCATGGTATCAACGAAAACGCAAATTGCTGGTTTTGAGTTTGACAATTGTTTGATGAATGCAGCAGGTGTGGCTTGTATGACGATAGCAGAGTTAGAGGGCGTTAAAAACTCAGCGGCAGGAACTTTTGTGACTAAGACAGCAACCTTGGACTTTCGTCAGGGGAATCCTGAGCCACGCTATCAAGATGTTCCACTTGGTTCTATCAACTCTATGGGCTTGCCAAATAAGGGCTTAGACTATTATTTGGATTATCTTTTGGATTTGCAAGAAAAAGAGCCAAACCGAACTTTCTTCCTATCTCTAGTCGGCATGTCTCCAGAGGAAACCCATACTATCTTGAAAAAAGTACAAGAGAGTGAGTTTCGTGGTCTGACTGAGCTAAACCTCTCCTGTCCAAATGTTCCAGGAAAACCTCAGATTGCCTATGATTTTGAGACAACAGACCGGATTTTGGCAGAGGTATTTGCCTACTTCACAAAGCCTCTTGGAATTAAATTGCCACCATATTTTGACATTGTTCACTTTGACCAAGCGGCAGCTATTTTCAATAAGTATCCTCTTAAGTTTGTCAACTGCGTCAACTCAATCGGAAACGGCCTTTATATAGAAGATGAGTCTGTTGTTATCCGTCCTAAAAATGGTTTTGGGGGCATTGGTGGGGAGTATATTAAACCAACTGCTCTAGCTAATGTTCATGCTTTCTACCAACGCTTAAATCCTCAAATCCAAATTATCGGAACAGGTGGCGTTCTGACTGGTCGAGATGCCTTTGAACATATCCTCTGTGGAGCAAGTATGGTGCAGGTGGGAACCACCCTTCACAAAGAAGGAGTTGGTGCTTTTGACCGCATTACCAATGAACTAAAAGAAATCATGTCGGAAAAAGGGTACGAGAGCCTAGAAGATTTCCGTGGGAAATTACGCTATATTGATTAAATTCATTAAAAAATCAGAAGAAAGGAGAGAAGATGCTAGCCATTGAAGAAAGCCAGAAGTTGACTTTATCAAATTTACCTAGTCTGAGCCTATTTACAGGGACAGACCAGGGTCAGTTTGAAGTGATGAAGAGTCAAGTGTTGAAACAGATTGGTTATGATTCTGCTGACCTCAACTTTGCCTACTTTGATATGAAAGAAGTGGTCTACAAGGATGTGGAACTGGAGTTGGTCAGCCTTCCTTTCTTTGCGGATGAGAAAATCGTGATATTGGATCATTTTGTCGATATCACGACTGCTAAAAAGCGCTTTTTGACAGATGATGAGCTCAAGTCGTTCGAAGAATACCTTGATAACCCTTCACCAACAACCAAGTTGTTAATCTTTGCAGAAGGAAAGCTGGATAGTAAAAGACGGCTGGTAAAATTACTTAAGCGTGATGCCAAGGTCTTTGATGCAGTAGAAGCAAAAGAACAAGAATTGCGCCAGTATTTCCAAAAGTGGAGCCAGAAACAAGGTCTGCAGTTTGCCAATCATTCTTTTGAAAATCTTCTCGTCAAGTCTGGTTTCCAATTTAGTGAAATCCAGAAAAATCTCCTCTTTTTACAGTCCTATAAGGAAGACTCTGTTATCGAGGAAGAGGATATTGTTAACGCAATTCCCAAGACCTTGCAGGACAATATTTTTGATTTAACTCAGTTTATTCTGACTAAAAAGATGGACCAGGCGCGCGATTTGGTTAGAGACTTGACCTTGCAAGGAGAAGATGAAATCAAGTTGATTGCAGTCATGCTAGGACAATTTCGGACTTTTACTCAGGTGAAGATTTTGGCGGAGTCTGGGCAAGCAGAATCTCAGATTGCAAGTAGTCTAGGAAGTTTTCTCGGACGCAATCCAAATCCCTATCAAATCAAGTTTGCGCTGAGGGATGCTCGAGGACTTTCCTTGAGCTTTTTGAAGCAAGCTATTTCTTATTTGATTGAGACAGACTATCAGATTAAGACAGGTCTTTATGAAAAGAGTTTCCTTTTTGAAAAGGCACTCTTACAGATTGCTAGTCAGGTAAACTGATATTTTTTTGAAACTACAACCCGCGTCAGGATTATCTTGTCGTGGGTTTCTTGCTGATTTTCATTGAGTATTATTAGAAAGTATTTCAGTGATTTCCTTATCTATAAGCAAAAAACTTGAAAAAAGTGAATGTTTGCGTTATCATTTTCATATAGAAAGAAAAAGAGGTATTACAGATGGCTATTATCTTACCAGATCTTCCATATGCATACGACGCTTTGGAACCATACATCGATGCGGAAACAATGCACTTGCACCATGACAAACACCATCAAACTTATGTCAACAATGCCAATGCAGCTCTAGAAAAACACCCTGAAATCGGTGAAGACCTTGAAGCCTTGCTTGCTGATGTAGAATCTATTCCAGCTGATATCCGTCAAGCACTTATTAACAACGGTGGTGGACACTTGAACCACGCTCTTTTCTGGGAATTGATGACTCCTGAGAAAACAGCTCCATCAGCAGAACTTGCAGCAGCAATCGATGCAACATTTGGTTCATTTGAAGAATTCCAAGCGGCCTTCACTGCAGCAGCAACAACTCGTTTCGGTTCTGGCTGGGCATGGTTGGTTGTCAACAAAGAAGGGAAACTTGAAGTGACTTCAACAGCAAACCAAGACACACCAATCTCAGAAGGCAAAAAACCAATCTTGGGCTTGGACATTTGGGAACATGCTTACTACGTGAAATACCGCAACGTGCGTCCTGACTACATCAAAGCTTTCTTCTCAGTGATCAACTGGAACAAAGTAGATGAATTGTACGCAGCTGCTAAATAATGATATGATATATGGAGGGAAGAATTGTTCTTCTCTTTTTAAGGTTATATTATTTTGGTCTGACAAAATCGTCAGACTTTTTTCATTTTTATGAGAAACGTGCTAACTGCTAGAAATTATGGTAGAATAAAGTATTAAGTAATCGTGGAAAAAGGATATCTATGCGAAAAGAAATTGCACCTGAATTATACAACTATAACAAGTTTCCTGGTCCTGAGTTCCATTTACATGGGGACAAGGTTGAAACGGAAGGGATAGCTTTTTCCTTGGTGGAAAATATCAAGGATGCCTTTGATGTGACGGCTTTTAATCAGCGTTTTTCAGAAGTCTTAACAAAGTTTGATTATATCGTGGGAGACTGGAGCAACGAACAGCTTCGCCTACGAGGTTTTTATAAGGATGATCGAACAGAAGAAAAACTTGAAAAAATCAGTCGTTTACAAGACTACCTTTTAGAGTATTGTAGTTATGGTTGTGCCTATTTTGTCTTAGAAAATGAAGCTCCTAAGCGAGCATCATTTGACAAGAAAATGCGTAAGAAGGAAGAAGAAACACCTTCTAGAAAAGGAAAGAAACCGACTCAAACAAAACGAAAACCGAATGCAGATAAGAAAAATAGACGTCG
The DNA here is from genome assembly GCF_027497875.1 of Streptococcus sp. SM3. Next base: position 56,952 of record NZ_JAJNSA010000003.1, read on the forward strand.
TCAGAAAGACCAGCATTCTCAGAAAGAGGACAAGGGGCAACGTCATTTTGTCATTCGTCAGAAGTGAGTAGAGAATAAGGAGAAGAAATGAAACCGTCAATTTATAGTTTAACACGTCAAACCATGCAGGAATGGGTTTTGGAGCAAGGAGAAAAGAAATTCCGTGCAGATCAAATCTGGGAATGGCTTTACCGTAAACGTGTCCAGTCATTTGAAGAGATGACCAACCTTTCCAAGGATTTGATTGCTAAGCTTAATGACCAGTTTGTGGTCAATCCCTTGAAACAACGTATCGTTCAAGAGTCTGCTGATGGGACAGTTAAATATCTTTTTGAATTGCCAGATGGAATGCTGATTGAGACAGTACTCATGCGTCAACATTACGGTTTATCTGTCTGTGTGACCACTCAGGTCGGCTGTAATATCGGTTGTACCTTCTGTGCCTCTGGTTTGATTAAGAAACAACGTGACCTCAATAACGGTGAAATCGTAGCGCAAATCATGCTGGTTCAGAAATACTTTGATGAGCGTGGTCAGGACGAACGCGTCAGCCATATTGTTGTCATGGGAATTGGTGAGCCCTTTGATAACTACAATAATGTCTTGAATTTTGTTCGTACTATCAATGATGATAAAGGAATGGCCATCGGTGCTCGTCACATCACGGTTTCAACCTCAGGTTTGGCCCATAAAATTCGTGATTTTGCTAATGAAGGGGTTCAGGTCAATCTTGCCGTGTCACTTCACGCACCCAATAATGAATTGCGCTCAAGCATCATGAAGATTAACCGTGCCTTTCCGATTGAAAAACTCTTTGCTGCTATTGAGTACTATATTGAGACAACCAACCGTCGTGTGACCTTTGAATACATCATGCTCAATGAAGTCAATGACGGTGTAGAACAAGCCTTGGAATTGGCTGAATTGCTCAAGAACATCAAGAAATTGTCTTATGTAAACTTGATTCCTTATAACCCAGTTAGTGAGCATGACCAATATAGCCGTAGTCCTAAAGAGCGCGTCCTGGCCTTCTATGATACGCTTAAGAAAAAAGGGATTAACTGTGTTGTTCGTCAAGAACATGGCACTGATATTGATGCAGCTTGTGGACAATTGCGTTCTAATACAATGAAACGTGACCGCCAGAAAGCAGTCGCAGCAGTCAATCCTTAATGATGAAGAAGACTTATAATCATATTTTGGTCTGGGGGGTCATTTTCTATAGCATTTGTATCGTCTATTTTTGCTTTACTCCTCAAGAACATTCTCCTGTGGGAGTGGAAACTCCAGGTATTCAACATCTTGGACGCCTGGTTTTTCTTTTGACTCCTTTCAATTCTTTCTGGAAACTGGGCGAAGTGAGTGACATTAGACAATTATATTGGATTTTTCTACAAAATATCCTTAATGTCTTCTTACTTTTTCCTTTGATATTCCAACTCCTTTATCTCCTTCCAAACTTGCGAAAAACAAAAAAGGTGCTACTTTTTAGCTTTCTAGTGAGTCTTGGAATTGAGTGTACGCAGTTAGTCTTGGATTTTTTCTTTGATTTCAATCGCGTCTTTGAGATTGATGATTTGTGGACTAATACCTTGGGTGGCTATCTGGCTTGGTTTCTCTATAAACAATTACATAAAAACAAGATAAGGAATTAAAATGAGTATTTTAGAAGTTAAAAATCTGAGTCATGGTTTTGGTGACCGTGCAATTTTTGAAGATGTGTCCTTCCGTCTCCTCAAGGGAGAACATATCGGCCTGGTCGGTGCCAATGGTGAAGGGAAATCAACCTTTATGAGCATTGTGACTGGTAAGATGTTGCCAGATGAAGGGAAGGTTGAGTGGTCCAAATATGTGACTGCCGGTTACTTGGATCAGCACTCAGTCCTTGCTGAAGGACAGTCGGTGCGTGATGTTCTCCGTACGGCTTTTGATGAGCTTTTCAAAGCTGAAGCCCGTATCAATGACCTCTATATGGAAATGGCTGAAGACGGAGCGGATGTTGATGCTCTCATGGAAGAAGTGGGAGAACTTCAAGACCGTCTGGAGAGTCGTGATTTCTATACCTTGGATGCTAAGATTGACGAAGTAGCGCGTGCCCTTGGTGTTATGGACTTTGGCATGGATACAGATGTAACCTCTTTGTCAGGTGGGCAAAGAACCAAGGTACTTTTGGCTAAACTCCTCCTTGAAAAGCCCGATATCTTGCTGTTGGACGAGCCGACCAACTACTTGGATGCTGAGCATATTGATTGGCTCAAGCGCTATCTCCAAAACTATGAGAATGCCTTTGTCCTCATTTCACACGATATTCCATTCCTAAATGACGTTATCAATATTGTCTACCATGTGGAAAATCAACAGCTGACGCGTTATTCTGGTGACTACTACCAGTTCCAAGAAGTCTATGCTATGAAGAAATCTCAGCTAGAGGCAGCCTACGAACGTCAGCAGAAAGAGATTGCCGACCTCAAGGACTTCGTGGCTCGAAACAAAGCGCGTGTTGCAACACGAAACATGGCCATGTCTCGTCAAAAGAAATTGGATAAGATGGATATTATCGAACTGCAAAGTGAGAAACCAAAACCATCCTTTGATTTCAAACCAGCTCGTACGCCAGGGCGCTTTATCTTCCAAGCCAAGGATTTGCAGATTGGTTATGATCGACCTCTGACCAAGCCTTTAAATCTTACCTTTGAACGCAATCAAAAGGTTGCTATTATCGGGGCAAATGGTATCGGGAAAACAACTCTCTTGAAGTCTCTCTTGGGCATTATTCCGCCAATTGCTGGGGAAGTGGAACGCGGTGACTACCTAGAACTTGGTTATTTTGAGCAGGAAGTAGAAGGTGGCAATCGTCAAACACCACTTGAAGCTGTCTGGAATGCCTTTCCAGCTCTCAACCAAGCTGAAGTTCGTGCAGCTCTTGCTCGTTGTGGTTTGACAACCAAGCATATCGAAAGTCAAATTCAGGTTTTGTCAGGTGGGGAACAAGCCAAAGTTCGTTTCTGTCTCTTGATGAATCGTGAAAACAACGTTTTAGTGCTGGACGAGCCGACCAACCACTTGGATGTGGATGCCAAGGATGAACTCAAACGCGCTCTTAAAGAATACAAGGGATCTATTCTTATGGTCTGTCACGAACCAGACTTTTATGAAGGATGGATGGACCAAATCTGGGATTTTAATAATTTAACTTAAGAATGAGAGTAAAAGAAATACAGTACCGAATGTGGATACTGTATTTTTGGGTTTTTAAGATTTAAAATCGTAGTCTTTCACCACTTCGATGCTATCGATAGTAATAGCAGTCGTTGGCTTGTCTTTTTCATCTTTTTCGGCTTTAGCAATTTTATCTACAACATCCATACCGTCAATCACTTGACCAAAGACTGGGTGTTTGCCATCTAGACTAGGGTTTCCCCCTTCTTTATAGGCTTCGATGATTTTCTTTGGATACTTGCTTGTAGGGAGTTTAGCAGAGGTATCTGTAGAGTTTTGGTTGATGAAGAACTGGCTGCCGTTGGTGTTTGGTTGACCAGTATTAGCCATAGAAAGAGCGCCACGGATGTTATAGAGATAAGGAGTAATCTCGTTTTTGAAACCAGTTCCCTTGTCTTTAGTCTTATCCTTGTCATGCCAGATGGACTGACCACCTGTACCGTCCCCTTTTGGATCTCCAGTTTGAACCATGAAGCCATCGATGACACGGTGGAAGGTAATACCGTTATAGTAGCCTTCTTTGGCATGAGTGAGGAAGTTTTCAACTGCTAGAGGAGCGAGTTTAGGGAAGAGCTTAATGCGGATATCACCTTGACTTGTGTGGAGAATCACTTCAGCCTCGTCTTCAGCAACTTCTTTAGATAGTTGTGGGAAAATGGCGTTTTCGTTTGTTAAAGCATCGTTTAACTCCTTGGCAGATTGGGCAGCTGCTTTGGAACTTTCTTCAGCAGCAAGACTGGAATCAACATAGTCATCACCACGCAAACTACGTTGGATGTTGCTACATCCAGCTAGGGCTACAGTGGATAGTAAAAGAAGGGTTGCTAGTTTTTTCATTCTGTTCCTCTCAAAAATTCATTTCTACCATTGTACCCTAAAAGGAAGGGGATTTCAAATATTAGTGACAAGACAGTTTAAGAGGAAGCCAACCAGAAAGTCGCTTGATTAGAGATTTTTCTTTGGATGACGGTCAATAATGTCCTGGTACTGTTTCAGTATCTGCTCTCCCTTTGGAGTCAATTTGTAGCCACGAACGGTAAAGTGACTTGCTAATTCTTCTTCAGTAAATCTGTCATGAAGGCTTGGTCCAGATCTATAGCCTTCATTTTAGACAGTCCCGTGATTCCCTTGCTTTTCAGGATATTCTTTTTCATGGTAGCATTCAGATGATCAAGTGAATCAAAGGCTGTTTCTATGACAGCATAATCTTTTTCCACCAGAGTTTTTAGATGTTTAGGGGCATCAATGCCATAAGAATTACTATATTTTAAAAGAGCATATTTTCAAAGGATTTTTTCTTTCGGCTTAATTCCTAATGAATCAGTGAACTTAATACTAGGTCTCGAAAAGAATTATGCTTCCTCTTTCTGTCTGAGTTCAAAGAGGTCTTCTACTTTCAGATCAAAAACTTGAGCAATTTTAAGAGCCATTTCCAGCGAAGGATTGTAACGGTTATTTTCCAAGTGAAGAATTGTCTCGCGTCGCATGCCGATGAGGTCAGCTAACTCCTGCTGGGTCATGCCTGTGGACTCACGAACAGATTTGAGATTAGTAATAATCTTGCTTTCTTTGGCCATGCTTATCCTTTCCGTTCCAAGATAAAATAGACAACCGCAAAGATGCAACTCAAGACAGCTATGCTAATCAATATTTGTCCCATGTAAAGAGTGAGAGACCCCATATACCCAATGATAACTGCTAGGATCATCAGTGAACCTAGTATAAAAACAAACATCAAGCTAGCTGCCTTTGCTAAATTAGCATAAAAGCGTTCGTCCGGAGTTTCCTTGACATTTTTTAAAGAGAAAAAACCAAATATAATCACTTCAATAACGAGGCTAATTCCCAAAATCCATTCTTTAATACTAGAACTTACGCTTGGGGTCGCAACCCAAATTCCTACTGTATAAAAAATGCTTGCTGCAAACACAAGTATCGTGTAAAGCTTAGCAGACAAGTCAAAAATAATCTTTTCCTTACCTTTCTGACTCTTATGTAGCCAGCTCGAAATAGCTACAATTTGACCTGACACTGAAATACCAGTGATAACTAACTTGGGTCCCCAACTAAGATTAGAACCAAATAAAACAGTAAAATCAATAAAGAGAGCTACGGCAATCATTGCAATGAGGCCACACATTTTTTGACTTTTTTTCATGATAGACTCCTTTTTTGTGTTATAAATATATAACACTTAAATTTTATGTTATAAATATATCACATTTAAATTTAGAAAGCAAGAATTTATGTGCCAAGGTGGCAATTATTTGAAAAAATTTTTTAATAAAAGCCCTCGCTAGTCAAACAACTAAAGAATTCTTTGAAGCAATGCATCGGATTTGGTTTGGATAGTTTCGTTAATAATATTTGATGATAAAGAATTTTTGGAAAATCTAAATACTGTATGAATCTCTACTTTTTTCTTAGACTGTTATAAAGTCTGTCAGAATAAGCGTTGTAGGTGTAGAAGTTAATTTTTACAGAACTAAATTATTCCCCTATTTAGAATCTATTAATTCATATTTTATAAATTAATTAGTAGATATCTTTCTTAAAAATCCTTGATATTTCGTTTGGAAACGGGCTTAGGATTTAGGAGCTAAGTGTCCAAATCTCGTTCAGGCGATATGAAGGGCTTGACTTGATGGTCTTTATAAAATGTTTCTAAAATAGTATTTATGGCATTCTCTTTCTGATTTTTCTTTAAAAATATAACAAATTTCTAAATGGTTTAAAAATTTTATAGTCTGTCAAGTTTTTTTCTTGACACCTGCTAGAAATCTGCTATAATAGAACATGTGCTAAATAGCTCAGCTATTTCACCGAAATAAAAAATAAGAAAAGAGACTTTAAAAATGGCAGTTAAAATCCGTTTGACTCGTATGGGTTCTAAGAAAAAACCTTTCTACCGTATCAACGTAGCAGATTCACGTTCACCACGTGACGGACGTTTCATCGAAACAGTTGGAACTTACAACCCACTTGTTGCTGAAAACCAAGTAACTTTGAAAGAAGACCGCGTTCTTGCATGGTTGGCTGATGGAGCTCAACCTTCAGATACAGTTCGCAACATCCTTTCAAAAGAAGGTGTATTGAAGAAATTCCACGATTCTAAATTCTCAAAATAAGTTTAAAGTAGGTTGACAGATGGATACGATTGAAAATCTCATTATTGCGATTGTGAAACCCTTGATTTCACAACCAGATGCCTTAACTATCAAGATTGAAGATACACCAGAATTTTTGGAATATCATTTGGATCTTGATCAAAGTGATGTGGGTCGTGTAATCGGTCGTAAGGGTCGCACTATTTCTGCGATAAGAACGATTGTCTACTCTGTCCCAACTGAAGACAAAAAAGTAAGAATCGTTATTGACGAAAAATAAGAAGGGCGGGACGAATGTCTCGCTTTTTTTGCAAGGAGCAGGATATGAAGGATTTAACGTTTAGACAATTACAAGACTACTTACTCGAACATTACCAGCAGTCTCGGACTGAGGAAGGTCTTTTTATCAAGCTAGTGGAGGAAGTCGGAGAAGTAGCTGAGGTTTTGAATGGTCGTTCTGGTAGAAAAGAGGGAGTTCAAGATTCGAACGAGGAACTAGCAAAAGAATTGGCTGATATCATTCACTACACTGTCGCAATTGCGGCCATCAACGACATAGATCTAACCAAGATCATTTTTGAAAAAGACAAAAAGGCGGCTATCAAATATCAGCATGAACGAGATTTGGAAGGCTTTTTAGAGAATTTATAAGAGAATAAGAAATGATTTTTTCTTATAAAGAAGATTTCTCATATATTGGTCTAGCTAGTAAATAGAAAACAATGAAACTGGCAGTTTATATTATCAAAGTAAGTAATCTCCAAGAGGTAGACAAGCTAGAACTTGTGAGACAAGAACGAGAAAAGCAGGTCAGCATAGCTGCCTCCTTTATAGGCAATGAGAGAGAATTTATCAGCTTGAAAGAGTAATAGAAGGCATAAAATACTAATCCTAGAAATAGCATCTAGCATTTTACTATGCTACAATGGAAAGACAGTCTCAAAGAATTATAGTCAATTAATCTTGAGAATAGCTACTTTTAAAGGGAGTAACAATCTATGAACGAGAAAACAAAAGCATACCTAGCTGCCTTATCCTTTTCAGCAATCATTGGTTTTTCTTTTTTATTTACTAAGATTGCTTTAGGCTATGCCAGTCCTCTCACAAACTTAGCGCATCGCTATACAATTGCAGCTTTAGTAATGGTCGTTCTTAATCAAACAAAACTTATTAAAGTGAGTTTAAGTAGAAAAGATATTCTTTCTATTCTTCCTATGAGCCTTTTCTATCCGCTTTTCTTTTTTATTTTTCAATCCTTTGCTTTACAGTATATATCGTCTTCTGAAGCTGGAATTTTACAGGCTCTTGTCCCGATTTTTACTCTCCTTTTAGCATCGGCTTTTCTCAAGGAAAAGACAAGCTTGCTTCAAAAGTTCTTTTTATTTTTATCCGTAGCAGGAGTAGTTTTCATCTTCCTTAGTAAAGGAGCTAACTTTGGTACTGAGACTGCTAGTTTTGGCTTTCTCTTGATGTTGGGATCTGTTCTCGCCAATGCACTAAACAATATCCTCAGCAAGGCTAAAGGAGATCGCTATCGGGCCATGGATATGACAGCTGTTGTGATATTTGTTGGCTTCGTCACCTTTAATACGTTGAGTCTGACCTCGCACTATCTAGATGGCAACATATTAGCCTACGTTGCACCTCTCGGACAGCTTCCTTATCTGTTTTCCATTCTTTATTTGGGAATTTTAGCCTCTATCGTTACTGGTAGTCTCTCTATCTATGCTATTGTTCGACTTGGAGCATCAACCGTCAGTGTCTTTGGTAATCTTGGAACAGTTTTGACCATTCTAGCCGGAGCTCTTATCCTCCACGAACCAATTTATAGCTACCATGTAATCGGAGCAACTTTGATTATTGCTGGAATTTTAGGCATGAATCTGATGAGAAAAAAGTAAAGATTGCTGAGCAGTCTTTTTCTTAATCTAAATGATACAGAAAATTCAAAATTTTTAATGGACTTAAGTTTAGAAAACGATGATTTTAATATAGCATGATAAAATAGATAAAACGAATGACACTAGGATAAAGAGGAGAGAGTGTAATAATGAAGCAAAATGATATAGCTGAAGCTATTGCTTTTTATAACAGAAAACCTGAGACTTTAGTACGTCACATTATACCAGTCTTAGATTGTGACTTGGTTGTTTATCATCGTCCTGGAAACGCAAGTAAAGGCCACATTATTTTTTATCATGGAGCTTGTGGCCGTAGTCAGATGTGGGCCCACCAGTATGATGCCTTTGAAGGATTTGACCTCTACTTTGTCAATGTTAGAGGACAGGGTGAATCACCTATGAAAGTTGGTTTACCTGACTTGGAAGGCGCTGTTCAAGATGTAGATGCTATTTTGTCCTATTTCCAGCTAGATAAGGTGATATTGGTTGGTCATTCTTGGGGAGGGAATCCACTTCAAGAGTACACCTATCGTTATCCAAATCGAGTTCTAGCCTTGGTCATGGTAGATAGTTGGGGACAGCATCGTTACCTATCAGATAAAGAGAAAAATCGCATAAAATATAGTTCCCTTATGTACAAAACGATTCCTTGGAAGATGATTGCAGGTAAGAACTCAAAAATGTGTACAGATAATCCTATCACAAGAGAATTAGTCAAGACGGCCATTATAGAAACTGGGAGAGATGTTTTTTTGAACCTTGGAATCACAGGTTTTTTGGCTGTCCATGAGATAGAAGGTTATCAAGGAAATCCTCCCATGCTTTTAGTAAGAGGAGAAAATGATTTTCCAAAACACCTAAAAATGATCTACGATGGGATCATTGCCTTAAATCCCAATGCGCGTCAAGTAACGATTTCAGATAGTAAACACCAACCGATGAATGACCATCCTGAAGAGTTTAATCAGATAATTGGTGAATTCTTTGAAGAAGTAGTAGGCCCATAAGATAGGATCTATCCAACTTGAGAAAATCCTTGGAACGTGATAAAATAAAGGATAAGGATTTTTAATAATTCATTATATAGAACGAGTGGATTTCTTTATGAAGAGGATTGAAGTATCTACAGAAATTGGTAGTCTCTCTGTTACTTATCAAAAGCAAAAGAAAATGCTAGTTTGTTTAAGTGGCGCAGGTTTGCTACCAAGTTATGAAAATTTTTCACTTATACTTGAAAAACTTCCTCCTACAATTGGTTATTTGACTATTGATTTTCCGAACACAGGTAGGAGTCCGATGAATGACCAAGCTGGAAAAAATCTGGATAATCTTGCAGATGCAGTTTATGAAGTACTTGAAGAATTGGCGATTTCTGAATATATACTTTGTGTACATAGTTTGAGTGGAATTTTAGCTTGCAAATTGCTCAACAAACCAATTAAGTGTCAGGCTTTACTAGCAATTGAACCGACAACTAAAAACGTCATGTTTGCTGATTTTTCAGAAAATTCTTATCCAGAAATGGAAGAGCAGATGAGGCTGATTGACGAGTGTGGTCCTGAACTTTATTTTAAGAACTTAACTCAAGCAACATTTAGACCTGAAATTAATAAAGAAATCTGGGAAATAATGCAGGGAAAAGGCTCAGAGTTGGAAAATCAAGATCCAGGATTTCAGATATCTGGAGAGATTACTGAGGAAGATTTTGAGAATTTGTCGATAGAAACTTGTACCCCTGTATTTATTTTTTGTCAGGCTTATAGAGAAAAAGAGTACAGAGAATCAGAATATTGGACTTCCAATACTAAACTCATTTTAGGAGGGAATCACCATTATTTACAATGGTCAGAATCAGAAAAAATTGCGACTATTATTCGAGAATTGTTAGAATAAGATGGATAGAAATAGAGTACAGGAGACAAGATGAACTACTTTAATGTTGGGAAAATCGTCAATACGCAGGGGTTGCAGGGTGAGATGCGAGTCTTGTCTGTGACGGATTTTGCAGAAGAACGGTTTAAAAAAGGGGCTGAGCTGGCCTTGTTTGATGAAAAAGATCAGTTTGTTCAAACAGTGACCATCGCTAGCCACCGTAAACAGAAGAACTTTGACATTATTAAATTCAAAGATATGTACCATATCAACGCTATCGAAAAGTACAAGGGATACAGTCTCAAGGTTGCTGAGGAAGATTTGAATGACCTAGACGATGGTGAATTCTACTATCACGAGATTATAGGTTTGGAAGTCTATGAGGGTGATAACTTGATTGGAACCATCAAAGAAATCCTGCAACCAGGTGCTAACGATGTCTGGGTGGTCAAGCGAAAAGGCAAGCGTGATTTGCTCTTGCCTTATATCCCACCAGTGATTCTCAATGTTGATATTCCAAATAACCGCGTTGATGTGGAAATCTTAGAAGGGTTAGACGATGAAGATTGATATTTTAACCCTTTTTCCAGAGATGTTTTCTCCGCTAGAGCACTCAATCGTTGGAAAGGCACGTGAAAAAGGGCTCTTGGATATCCAGTATCATAATTTTCGAGAATATGCTGAAAAGGCCCGCCATGTCGACGATGAGCCCTACGGAGGCGGTCAGGGGATGTTGCTCCGAGCCCAACCCATTTTCGATGCCTTTGATGCTATTGAAAAGAAAAATCCGCGCGTCATTCTCCTCGATCCTGCTGGAAAGCAGTTTGATCAAGCTTATGCCGAGGATTTGTCTCAAGAGGAAGAGCTAATCTTTATCTGTGGGCACTACGAGGGTTATGATGAGCGCATTAAGACCTTGGTGACAGATGAGATTTCCCTGGGGGACTATGTCCTGACTGGTGGAGAATTGGCAGCCATGACCATGATTGATGCTACGGTTCGCCTGATTCCAGAAGTGATTGGCAAGGAGTCTAGCCACCAAGATGATAGTTTTTCTTCAGGCCTTCTCGAATACCCTCAGTACACACGCCCTTATGATTATCGAGGGATGGTCGTGCCAGATGTACTGATGAGTGGACACCATGAAAAGATTCGTCAGTGGCGCCTGTATGAGAGTTTAAAGAAAACCTATGAACGCAGACCGGATTTGCTTGAACATTATCAACTGACAGCAGAAGAAGAAAAAATGCTGGCAGAAATTAAAGAAAACAAAGAATAAAGGAGATACCTATGCAAGTAATCAAACGTGATGGAGAAATTGCTGAATTTAATCCAGATAAGATTTACCAAGCTATCTTAAAAGCAGCCCAGACTGTCTATGTATTGACAGATGATTTACGTCAAAACCTTGCACAAGTCACTAAGAAAGTGGTTTTGGATTTGGAAGAGGCCAAGGTAGAACGTGCGACTATTAGCATGATTCAGTCTATGGTTGAACATCGTTTACTGGGTGCAGGTTACATTACTATTGCAGAACACTACATTTCCTATCGTCTACAACGTGACTTGGAAAGAAGTGGTTATGGAGATCATATCGCGGTTCATTTACATTTTGAACAAGTTCGCTAAGAAAAAAGAGTGGGATGAAGCAACAACATCTCACTCTTTCTTAAATCTATTTTTTTGGGCTGTTTGGACAGTTGAAGGGACAAATCGCAGGCGTTGAATATCGCTTATGCGGATAATACGACTTACATTTTTAGCAAAATTTTTCACGATAATTTGCTGGCGTTGCTGATCGTATTTGATGATGTCACCTGTAAAGCTTGCCTCAGACAAGATAAGGTGAACAGCGGTTTGTTTCTGGATAGCCTCTTCAATAGTGGCTGTAAGGGAGTTGCTTTCAGTCTGGTCAGCTTGGTCATGTCCATTTAAAAAGTCATGTATTTTACCTAAAACTTGCTGGAATTTATGTCTCATATTGGCCTCCCTTCTTTTATATCAATATTATATAAAATTTTCCTAAAATCTACAAGATTTTACGAATAAACTAATGAAAGCTAAAAAAGGAGAAGAAAATGGCAGAATTTACATTTAAAATCGAAGAGCACTTGTTGACTCTTTCTGAAAACGAAAAAGGTTGGACCAAGGAAATCAACCGTGTGAGCTTTAATGGTGCTCCTGCAAAGTTTGATATTCGTGCTTGGAGTCCAGATCATACTAAAATGGGCAAAGGGATTACTCTCTCCAATGAAGAATTTCAAACGATGGTGGATGCCTTTAAAGGTAATTAAGTTTTCAAAATCAAAGAAAAGGATATTGAGTCATGACAACTCGATATCCTTTTTTAGTTAGCAAAGTAAGCCTGATTTTTAAGGCGTTGAAGTAATGGACGGCTAATAAAACTAATAGCAATAATTTTACCAAGGTCTGGGATGATAAAGGGAAATACCCCCACAATAAGAGCTTTTTCAAATGCCATTCCAGCTAGGAAATGTAAGCTGAGAATCCCTCCGACAAAGACAAGGGCATCACCCAAGAGGTTTGCAAGAAAAATATTGACAATCCCACTCTTGTTGTTGGTTAGAGAGGAAGTAAGTCCAGAGTAAATGAGATAAAACCAAAGATAGCCTGCAGTGGGGCCAACTAAAGCCTGAAAACCAGCTCCACCTCCTGCAAAGACAGGAAGACCGATGGCACCTAGAAGAAGATAGAGTCCAACAGAAAGTACAGCCTCTCTCGGTTTAAAGACAGTAGCAATCAAGCCGATTGCAAAGTTTTGTAGAGTGAAGGGAACAGGTCCAATTGGAAGACTGATTTGTGCTAAAACAGCAATGAGAGCAGCTCCAATAGCAGGGATAGCATAAACATGAGCTTTTTTCAAAATAGTTAACCTCTTTTCTGATGTATAGTAACTATTATACTCGTAGAGTAATTATTGTCAACCAATTTTTTAAAACAAGGTAACAAAAACTGTAACGGCCGATTTTGCTTATTGGTTAAGTTAGATAATTTTTTTGTAGATTTGTAAATCGGCTTTATAGATAATCCTATTTTATCAATAAAAAACAATCTGTAGTTCTTTTCTTCGTTCATTGACATCAGCACCATGAACTGACTTACCTGTGAGTGTCAGGAACTTTCCTGTTGCATCGGGAATATAGACTTCCACATGAGTATTGTGATTATTGATGTAATAGCATTCACTGTCATAGGCAAATCCGTCTGCAAGAATAAAGATATGAATACCATTCCCTGACGGACTGAGTTCCGTATAGGAATCAAAGGTATCAACAATATTCTGACCTCTTGTATCAAGCTTTCCGTTAACAACGCAGTCATCAACATCCACAAGCTTTAATGGTTCAAAGCACCCAATACTGATACCCTCATAACCACCTTTGCTAAATACCTCCACAGTTTCATTACAAACTTCCATAGACAGAACCTGCCATGCTCCTGCATGAACTTGGGTATTGTAGAGTAATCGAAAATCTCCACGTTCAGTTTTTTGTTTTTCTTATCCATACATCTGTATGACTTCCTTCCTAAGGACTGTTACTTGTATCGTCCTTACACTTTCACACTGGAGAAAGCTTTTAAATTTGAGCAGATACATTTGAAAGAATTCCTGTCCTTCTAATTGTTAGCCTTAGGAGTGGCGTTAAAAGGACGTTTTTCTAGAAAAAAATAAAAAATCCATCTGCAAAAGTTACAGATGGACTGGAGGGGTAGAAAAATTCATAATTTTGTGGTATAATAACGCTATATTTTTGAGATAATTCCAGAAAGGAGATGCAATATGGGATTTCCAGAAGAAATTAAAAGAATCAGACAGAGACGTTTTTTAACACAGCAGGACTTTGCTAAAAAAGTGCAGGTGGCATTTTCTACTGTTAATAGATGGGAAGGCGGTAAATCAAAGCCTAACCTTATTGCGATGAAAAATATAAAAGAGTTCTGCCTTAAGAATGATGTGGACTATACAGATGTTGAAGAAGCATGGCTTGACTTCAAGGTGGAGAAATAACCGATATTAATGATGAAACAATGTATGAATTCTTCACGTTTTTTTTGTTGAGATTAATAGTTTGGAGGTAAAAATATGGACTTAGGTCAAGTGTTTACAGATAGAGTTGTTGCAAACTATATGGTCTCATTGCTTTTTGAGGTCAGCAATGACAGAATATTAGAACCATGTTTTGGTGGTGGAGCATTCTTGGAGGCTTGTAAAGAAGCTGGGTATAAGAATGTGTATGGCTGTGAAATAGATGAAAAACTGTACAAGGAAGTTGTGAATGAATATCCTGATTATAAATTATTGAATGTGGATTTTTTGAATTATAATCCGTACGAGGTATTCGATGGTATAATAATGAACCCACCATATATCAGACAAGAAAAAATTGACGATTTGGAGTGTTTAGGAATATCAAAAAAGAAACTGAGAAGAAATAGTATATATCAAGGACTTCCAAGTACCGCCAATTTATACATGTATTTTATTATTAAGGCTATTGATTTGCTGAAAGATAGAGGTGAACTGGTGGTGATTTTTCCAAGCAGTTGGATGAATGCAAGAAGTGGACAAAGCTTTAAGGAATTGTTGGTTTCAAGAACATGGATTGAACGAGAGATTTATATTTGCGGAGAGATATTTGAAAAAGATGCTTTAGTGGATGTTGTTATTCTGAAACTAATAAAGGACAGTAACCCTACTGAGAAAAAAGATGTGAAACCAGAATACTTGGAATTGACTGATGGAAAACTTAAGGAGGTAGTTGGACATAGTGAAGAGTTTGTTTTGAATTTGAGTGTTCCTTTCTCAAAGTATTCTAGTGTTAGACGAGGATTAACTACTGGGTGGAATACAATGTTCATTAATCCACAAGGTGTGAGATTGGATGCCGAGGAATGTATAACAAAGATAATATCTTCTCCGAAAGCAGTTCATGGTTACAGCACTTCTTCGGCAGAGACAGATAATTTGTTAATGATTCCTCAAGGTCAAATACTTACTGATGAATTACAGGAATATATAACTCATTTTGCAAAAATTCTTTCGAGTGAGAAAAAACCAAAAACCTTATACGAGAAATCTAAAGCATCGTCAGAATGGTATACACTCAATGAAGTGGATAGTAATGGTATTTGGTTCAGTTATTTTGTTCGCAATGATATGAAGTTCGTTATGAATACTTCAAACATTTTAGCGCGTGACAATTTTTATATTATCTATCCTAAAATTGATAAATATTTAATGTTTGCATTGCTGAATAATTATTTTACCTATTATCAACTTGAAACTATTGGGAAGAAATATGGAGCTGGATTGTTGAAACTTCAAAGGTATGACATTGAAAAATTGAAGTTTGTTGATGTTGAGAGCATTTCAGAAGAAGATAAAGAGAAATTAGGTTCATTGGCGAAGAAACTAGTGCAGTTTTCAGAAGAAAAATGTATATATGATATAACTTCGATATTGTCGAAGTATACAAAAAAGAAAACGGATGAGATCCTAGTAGCATATCAGAACATAAAGAAAAAGAGATTGGAGGCATGATAGTATGTCCATAAAAGTAGTAAGTGTTTTTTCAGGCGGAGGTGGATTAGACTTAGGTTTTATCCAAGAAGGTTATGAAGTTATATGGGCTATTGATAATAACCAAAATGCTGTAGCAACCTATAAACACAATTTACACGATGAAATTATTTGTGAAGATATTAATAAAATTGATTTAAATTCTATTCCAAGGGCTG
>NZ_JAJNSA010000032.1:0-25211 GCF_027497875.1 Streptococcus sp. SM3
CATGGAGCTCATATCTACATGGACTTCCCAAGTGTTGGTGCTACGCAGAACTTGATGATGGCAGCGACTCTAGCTGATGGGGTGACAGTGATTGAAAATGCTGCGCGTGAGCCTGAGATTGTTGACCTAGCCATTCTCCTCAATGAAATGGGAGCTAAGGTTAAGGGTGCTGGTACAGAGACCATTACCATTACCGGTGTTGAGAAACTTCATGGTACGACTCACAATGTAGTCCAAGACCGTATCGAAGCAGGAACCTTTATGGTAGCTGCTGCCATGACTGGTGGTGATGTCTTGATAAAAGACGCTGTCTGGGAGCACAACCGTCCCTTGATTGCCAAATTGCTTGAAATGGGAGTGGAAGTGA
The DNA here is from genome assembly GCF_027497875.1 of Streptococcus sp. SM3. Next base: position 368 of record NZ_JAJNSA010000032.1, read on the forward strand.
CGGAGGAAACTGAAGGAATTCGAGTTCGTTCTCAACTAGAAAATCTAAAAGCTGTTCATGTGAAAACCTTGCCCCACCCAGGATTTCCAACAGATATGCAGGCTCAATTTACAGCCTTGATGACCGTCGCAAAAGGGGAATCAACTATGGTGGAGACAGTTTTTGAAAATCGTTTCCAACACTTAGAAGAAATGCGTCGCATGGGTTTACATTCTGAGATTATCCGTGATACAGCTCGTATTGTTGGTGGACAGCCTTTGCAGGGGGCAGAAGTTCTTTCAACTGACCTTCGTGCCAGTGCAGCCTTGATTTTGACAGGTTTGGTAGCACAAGGAGAAACTGTAGTTGGTAAATTGGTTCACTTGGATAGAGGTTACTACCGTTTCCATGAGAAGTTGGCGCAGCTAGGCGCTAAGATTCAGCGGATTGAGGCAAGTGATGAAGATGAATAAGAGATCAAGCTACGTAATCAAGCGTTTACTTTTAGTCATTTTGGTACTGTTTTTAGGTGCTCTAGCCTTAGGTATCGGCTTAATGGTAGGTTATGGAATCTTGGGCAAGGGTCAAGATCCATGGGCTATCCTGTCTCCAGCAAAATGGCAGGAATTGATTCATAAATTTACAGGAAATTAGGCTGGAGAACCAGTCTTTTTCTAGAGATAAGGAGAAAAATGGATAAAAAAACAAGACAGACACTGATCGGACTGCTAGTGTTATTACTCTTATCTGCGGGAAGCTATTATATCAAGCAGATGCAGTCGACAGCTAATAGTCCTAAAACAAAGGTTAGTCAGAAAAAACAAGCGTCTGAAGCTCCTAGTCAAGAGTTGGCAGAAAGTGTCTTAACAGATGCAGTCAAAAGCCAAATAAAAGGGAGTCTTGAGTGGAATGGATCAGGTGCTTTTATCGTCAATGGTAATAAAACAAATCTAGATGCCAAGGTTTCAAGTAAGCCCTACGCTGATAATAAAACAAAGACAGTGGGCAAGGAAACAGTGCCAACCGTAGCTAATGCCCTCTTGTCTAAGGCTACTCGCCAGTACAAGAATCGTGAAGAAACTGGGAATGGTTCGACTTCATGGACTCCTCCAGGCTGGCATCAGGTTAAGAATCTAAAGGGTACTTATACCCATGCGGTCGATAGAGGTCACTTGTTAGGCTATGCCTTAATCGGTGGCTTGGATGGTTTTGATGCCTCGACAAGCAATCCTAAAAACATTGCTGTTCAAACAGCCTGGGCAAATCAGGCACAGGCTGAAGATTCGACTGGTCAAAACTACTATGAAAGTATGGTACGTAAAGCCTTGGACCAAAACAAGCGTGTCCGTTACCGTGTAACCCTTTATTACGCTTCAAACGAGGACTTAGTTCCTTCAGCTTCACAGATTGAAGCCAAGTCTTCAGACGGAGAATTGGAATTTAATGTCCTAGTTCCCAATGTTCAAAAAGGGCTTCAACTGGATTACCGAACTGGAGAAGTAACGGTAACTCAGTAAAAGATAACATAAACTCCTATGTCACTTGTAGATGTAGGAGTTCTTCTTTTACTAGTTTCAGCAGGGCTAGAATAGGCACTAAGAAAAAAATAATATGTACTGGACTAGATTTTGTGATATAATAAAGGATAAGATACTATTTTAGGAGAAGAACTATGGAAGACCCAAGTAGTCAGAATTTGTTGCTACAATTTGTTTTGTTGTTTATCTTGACAGTGTTAAATGCTTTTTTCTCAGCCACAGAAATGGCCATGGTTTCACTTAACCGTGCGCGGGTGGAACAAAAGGCAGAAGAAGGAGATAAACGCTATATTCGTCTGCTGAAGGTGCTAGAAAATCCTAACCACTTTTTATCAACCATTCAAGTAGGGATTACCCTGATTACGATCTTATCTGGTGCGAGTTTGGCAGAAACTCTGGGACGAGAAATTGCATCTTGGCTTGGAAATGGCGAAACATCTTATGCCGTTGCAAGTTTTCTATCTTTAGCATTTTTGACTTATATTTCCATCGTTTTTGGGGAATTGTATCCTAAGAGAATCGCTCTTAATCTAAAGGATGCTTTGGCGATTCGTACAGCGCCAGTTATCATTGGGCTGGGGAAACTAGTTAGTCCCTTTGTTTGGCTCTTGTCTGCATCTACCAATCTCTTGAGTCGCTTGACTCCTATGACCTTTGACGATGCTGATGAAAAAATGACCCGTGATGAAATTGAGTACATGTTGACCAATAGTGAAGAAACACTAGATGCTGACGAAATTGAAATGTTACAAGGAATTTTTTCACTGGACGAATTAATGGCCAGAGAAGTCATGGTTCCTCGAACGGATGCCTTTATGGTCGATATTCAGGATAATAGTCAAACCATCATCCAAAGTATTTTAAAACAAAATTATTCTCGTATCCCTGTCTATGATGGAGACAAGGATAACGTGATTGGAATCATTCACACCAAGAGTCTCCTTAAGGCGGGCTTTGTGGACGGTTTTGATAATATTGTTTGGAAGAAAATCTTACAAGATCCACTTTTTGTTCCTGAAACTATTTTTGTGGATGACTTGTTAAAAGAACTGCGCAATACCCAAAGACAAATGGCAATCTTGCTAGATGAATACGGTGGGATGGCTGGTTTGGTGACCCTGGAAGACCTCTTAGAGGAAATCGTTGGGGAAATCGATGACGAAACAGATAAGGCTGAAATCGAAGTTCATAAAATTGGAGAAGATACTTATATTGTTCAAGGTACCATGAATCTCAATGATTTTAATGACTACTTTGATGTTGAACTGGAAAGTGATGACGTTGATACCATCGCTGGTTACTATTTGACAGGAGTTGGGACCATTCCAACGACTGAGAAACTCAGTTATGAATTAGTCAGCCAAAACAAACAGCTTATCCTAACCAATGATAAAGTGAAAAATGGACGTGTTACCAAGGTAAAAGTCCAAATTATCGAAGTCGAAATAGAAGAAGAAACAGAGTAAACTAGAGGCTTTTGTCACCAGGTGTGACAAAGCTTTTTTCAGTTGATTTCAAAAGGGAATTGAGTCCTCGAAAAACTCAGCCCCAACCTAGTCCCAAAAGTTTTTTAAGGTTATACGTATTTATTCGAGGAAAAAGAAAAAAGCCCTTTATATTGGGCTTTCTGTTTAAATGAAACCTGAAAAATCAAGTTATAGAAGGCGGTAGACGGATTTGAACCGACGATCAAGCTTTTGCAGAGCCGTGCCTTACCACTTGGCTATACCGCCTTAACGTTTATTATTATACCTTGAAAATGATTTTCAGTCAATAGCTTTTTCAGATTTTTTGTATCAATAAGCCTAAATATTCTGAAAATTCGTTTACTTTTCTTGAAATCTATGATATAATTGATGATAACCTATACTTTATTTATAAGAGGAGTAAATAAATGAAAAAAAGTCAAGTGCTTGCTGTAGCGGGAGCTACCTTATTAGCGTCAGGAGTTCTAGCTGCGTGTTCAAACACTAGTTCAAATAATGCTAAACTAGCAAAAGATTACCAATATGTTTATCAAACAGATCCAGAAACCTTGGATTATATCGTCAGCAATATCGATTCAACATCATTCGTCACAACGAATGCTGTAGATGGTTTGTTGGCTAATGATAAATATGGTAACCTGGTTCCTTCTATTGCTGAATCATGGACAGTTTCAAAAGATGGTTTGACTTATACCTATAAAATCCGCAAGGATGCTAAATGGGTGACAGCAGAGGGAGAAGAATACGCTCCTGTAACTGCTAAAGACTTCGTTACTGGTTTGAAACACGCCGTAGATGGAAAATCAAAAGGACTTTCAATCGTTAGCTCTTCTATTAAGGGATTAGAAGCCTATATCAAGGCTGAAACAAGCGATTTTTCAACCGTTGGAGTAAAAGCGCTTGATGATCAAACATTAGAATATACCTTGAACCAGCCAGAAACTTTCTGGAATGACAAGACCACTAGTGGTGTTTTGATGCCGGTTAATGAAGAATTCTTAACTTCAAAAGGGGAAGGTTTTGGTGCCCCAACCGATGCTAACTCTATTCTTTATAACGGTCCATTTGTCTTAAAATCTGTAACTCCAAAATCATCTATCGAGATGGCTAAAAATGATGCATACTGGGATAAAGAAAATGTAAAAATTGAGAACGTTAAGTTCACTTTCTGGGATGGTAAGGACCAAGATGTGATTGCTAAAGGTTTTGCTGATGGTCAATATAGCAAGGCTCGTATCTTCCCTACAAGTTCTACATATGAAAAATATGCAGCTGACTTTAAAGATAACATTTACTTTAATGAACCAGGAGCGGGTGTTGCAACTGTCAGCTTGAACTATGGCCGTACAACCTATAATCATACTGCCAAAACAAGTGATGCTCAAAAGACATCTACTCAGAAAGCATTGCTAAACAAGGAATTCCGTCAAGCCTTGAACTTTGCTGTCGATCGCAATTCTTACTCAGCTCAAACAAATGGTACTGATGGAGCTGCAGTAGCCATCCGTAATACGTTTGCACCTTATAATCTTCAAGTTGGTAAGAAAACATTTGGTGAATTGGTACAAGATAGCTTGGCTAAGACAAATTCTTCTACTTGGTCAAACGTGTCTCTAGCAGATTCTCAAAATGGCCTTTACAATGAAGAAAAAGCTAAAGAAGTCTTTGCTAAAGCAAAATCAAGCCTACAAGCTGAAGGTGTTGAATTCCCAATCCACTTGGATGCCTTGGTTATCCAAGAATCAACAGCGGTTGTAAACCGTGTTCAATCATTGAAACAATCAATTGAAAAAGTATTGGGTTCAGATAATGTTGTTGTAGACTTACAACAAATGACTCAAGCAGAAGCTTTACCAATTTCATTTAGCGCTCCAACAGCTAAAGAACAAGACTGGGATATCCATACCTTGCTAGGATGGAACCCTGACTATCAAGATCCTTCTACTTTCTTGGATCAATTCGTCCTTAAGGGAGGAAGCACTCGTCTTTACCTTGGTATTGACCAAAACACAGATGCATCAGTAGTAAGTAAACTTGGTTTAGCTGACTATGGAAAATTACTTGATGACGCAAACAGCGAAAACCAAGATGTTCAAAAACGTTATGAAAAATACGCGGTGGCACAAGCTTGGTTGACTGACAATGCTTTGACAATTCCAGTAATGGCTTCTCCTAAAGAAACAGCCGTTTCATATGTTTCAAAAGTTCTACCATTTAGCTCTTCATATTCTGTAGCCGGCCTTAAAGGTGAAAATTCAGGATACTTGAAGTACACTGAAGTTGGTGAAAAAGCAATCACCAAAGAAGAGTATGAAAAAGCTCGTGAAAAATGGTTGAAAGAAAAGACTGAGTCAAACGAGAAAGCTCAAAAAGAATTGGCAAGTCATGTGAAGTAAATAATTTTCAATAGAACTTTCTCTCCATGAGGAGAAGGTTCTTTTGGGATTTTTAAAGGAAATGATATGAAAAAATATATTTTTATGCGTGTTTTGCGGTCCTTGGTTTCTATCTTCTTAGTAACAACCTTGACCTACACGATTATCTATACAATGGTTCCTCGAAAATTGATTTTCAAACAGGATACCAACTATAACAAGATTGCGACAACTGCTGATAAACGTGATAACTATGAGAATACTGTTTATGAGCGTATGGGCTATATCGAGTACTACGATACCAAAGAGTTGCAAGAAAAAGCTAGCCAGATGGATTCTTCGGTAACCGTTGAAGCCAATGATACCAACAAGGCTATCTATGAAAAATACATCAAACAAATCGGTCATGGTTGGACCCTGGGAGAATTTACTGAAAGTGGCCAATTCTACGCTACTCGTGAAATCCCAATTTTTGAACGTGTTTTCAAATTCTATGCTAACTTGATTGACATTGATCATACTAATAAAATTCAAGACCCTGAAAATCCAGACTTGAAACGTTACCTTCGTTTTGAAAATGATCCAGCGATCGGATGGTCATTGGTTGGTTCAGGAACTAAACATAAATATCTCTTGTACTTCAATAGTCAGTTCCCGTTTGTGCATCAAAACTTTGTGAACATTAATTTAGGTGACTCTTATCCAACCTATGCTAATAGCCCTGTTTTACAGGTTATTACTCAAGGACAAGGGCAAACAAAAACATCTCAAGTTCAGTTCCCAACAGGTAAGAAAACTTCTTCTGTAAATATTTACTCAAGAACCTACAAATCACCTAGTCAGGCTGACTCTCGTGAAGTGGCTAACTATGGGAAAGATGATCCATATACTGCAACTGAAAGCAACTACCAATATCCTTCTATGATTGCTAGCTCTGCAGTCGTTGGATTGATCGGTTTGGTGATTTCTTATGCGATTGCTGTGCCACTTGGTTCAGCTATGGCTCGCTTCAAGAATACTTGGATTGATAGCTTTTCAACAGGGGCTTTGACCTTCTTGATGGCTCTTCCAACAATTGCCTTGGTTTATATCGTTCGTTTGGCTGGTTCTTCAATCGGCTTGCCAGATTCATTCCCTATCTTGGGTGCTGGAGATTGGCGTTCGTATGTTTTACCAGCAGTTATCCTTGGTTTGTTGGGTGCTCCTGGTACAGCTATTTGGATTCGTCGTTACATGATTGACTTGCAGTCACAGGACTTTGTTCGTTTTGCTCGTGCAAAAGGTTTGTCTGAAAAAGAAATTTCAAATAAACACATCTTTAAAAATGCCATGGTTCCGCTGGTTTCAGGAATTCCTGGTGCTGTTATCGGGGTTATCGGTGGTGCAACCCTTACTGAAACAGTCTTCGCTTTCCCAGGTATGGGTAAAATGTTGATTGACTCTGTAAAAGCATCTAATAACTCTATGGTCGTTGGTCTTGTCTTCATCTTTACATGTATTTCTATCTTCTCACTTCTTTTGGGAGATATTTGGATGACGATTATTGACCCACGTATTAAATTGACTGAGAAAGGAGGCAAATAATGTCTACAATCGATAAAGAAAAATTTCAGTTTGTAAAACGTGACGATTTTGCCTCTGAAGCCATTGATGCTCCAGCTTATTCATATTGGGGTTCAGTGTTTAGACAATTTATGAAGAAAAAATCAACTGTAGTCATGTTGGGAATCTTGGTAGCTATCATTTTGATGAGTTTCATCTACCCAATGTTTTCTAAGTTTGATTTCAATGATGTCAGCAAGGTAAACGACTTTAGTGCTCGTTATATCAAGCCAAATGCTGAGCATTGGTTCGGTACAGACAGTAACGGTAAATCTCTCTTTGACGGTGTCTGGTTCGGAGCTCGTAACTCTATCCTCATTTCTGTGATTGCGACAGTGATTAACTTGGTTATCGGTGTTTTTGTCGGTGGTATTTGGGGAATTTCAAAATCAGTTGACCGCGTGATGATGGAAGTTTATAACGTCATCTCAAACATCCCATCTCTTTTGATTGTCATTGTCTTGACTTACTCAATCGGAGCTGGATTTTGGAATCTGATTTTTGCCATGAGTGTAACAACATGGATTGGGATTGCCTTCATGATTCGTGTGCAAATCTTGCGTTACCGTGATTTGGAATACAACTTGGCATCACGCACTTTGGGAACACCAACCTTGAAGATTGTTGCCAAAAATATCATGCCTCAATTGGTATCTGTTATTGTGACAACCATGACTCAAATGCTTCCAAGCTTTATCTCATACGAAGCCTTCTTGTCATTCTTCGGTCTTGGATTACCGATTACCGTGCCAAGTTTGGGGCGTTTGATTTCAGATTATTCACAAAACGTAACAACTAATGCTTACTTGTTCTGGATTCCATTGACAACCCTTGTCTTGGTATCCTTGTCCCTTTTCGTAGTTGGTCAAAACTTAGCGGATGCTAGTGATCCACGTACACATAGATAGGAGTAGAAATGACAAAAGAAAAAAATGTAATTTTGACTGCTCGCGATATTGTCGTGGAATTTGACGTTCGTGACAAAGTATTGACAGCCATTCGCGGCGTTTCCCTTGAACTAGTTGAAGGAGAAGTATTAGCCTTGGTAGGTGAGTCAGGATCAGGGAAATCTGTTTTGACAAAGACTTTCACAGGTATGCTTGAAGAAAATGGTCGCATTGCCCAAGGAAGTATTGACTACCGTGGTCAAGATTTGACAGCTTTATCTTCTCACAAGGATTGGGAACAAATTCGTGGTGCTAAGATTGCGACTATCTTCCAAGATCCAATGACTAGTTTGGACCCAATTAAAACAATTGGTAGTCAGATTACAGAAGTTATTGTAAAACACCAAGGAAAAACAGCTAAAGAAGCGAAAGAATTGGCCATTGACTACATGAATAAGGTTGGGATTCCAGACGCAGATAGACGTTTTGATGAATACCCATTCCAATATTCTGGAGGAATGCGTCAACGTATCGTTATTGCGATTGCCCTTGCCTGCCGACCTGATGTCTTGATTTGTGATGAGCCAACGACTGCCTTGGATGTAACCATCCAAGCACAGATTATTGATTTGCTAAAATCTTTACAAAACGAGTACCATTTCACAACAATCTTTATCACCCACGACCTTGGTGTGGTGGCAAGTATTGCGGATAAGGTAGCGGTTATGTATGCAGGAGAAATCGTTGAGTATGGAACTGTTGAGGAAGTCTTCTATGACCCTCGCCATCCATATACGTGGAGTCTCTTGTCTAGCTTGCCTCAGCTTGCTGATGATAAAGGGGATCTTTACTCAATCCCAGGAACACCTCCGTCACTTTATACTGACTTGAAAGGAGATGCCTTTGCCTTGCGTTCAGACTATGCAATGCAGATTGACTTCGAACAAAAAGCTCCTCAATTCTCAGTATCAGAGACGCATTGGGCTAAAACTTGGCTTCTTCATGAGGATGCTCCAAAAGTAGAAAAACCAGCTGTGATTGCAAATCTCCACGATAAAATCCGTGAAAAAATGGGATTTGCCCATCTGGCTGACTAGGAGGAAGGAAATGTCTGAAAAATTAGTAGAAATCAAAGATTTAGAAATTTCCTTCGGTGAAGGAAGTAAGAAGTTTGTCGCGGTTAAAAATGCTAACTTCTTTATCAACAAGGGGGAAACTTTTTCGCTTGTAGGTGAGTCAGGAAGTGGGAAAACAACTATTGGTCGTGCCATCATCGGTCTTAATGATACAAGTAATGGGGATATCATTTTTGATGGTCAAAAGATTAATGGTAAGAAATCGCGTGAACAAGCTGCAGAATTGATTCGTCGTATCCAGATGATTTTCCAAGACCCTGCGGCAAGTTTGAATGAACGTGCCACTGTTGATTATATTATTTCTGAAGGTCTTTACAATCATCATCTGTTCAAGGATGAAGAAGAACGTAAAGAGAAAGTTCAAAATATTATCCGTGAAGTAGGTCTTCTTGCTGAGCACTTGACTCGTTACCCTCATGAATTCTCAGGTGGTCAACGTCAACGTATCGGTATTGCCCGTGCCTTGGTTATGCAACCAGACTTTGTTATTGCGGATGAGCCCATTTCAGCCTTGGACGTTTCTGTTCGTGCTCAAGTCTTAAACTTGCTCAAAAAATTCCAAAAAGAACTTGGCTTGACCTATCTCTTTATCGCCCATGACTTGTCGGTTGTTCGTTTTATTTCAGATCGTATCGCGGTTATTTACAAGGGTGTTATTGTAGAGGTTGCAGAAACAGAAGAATTGTTTAACAATCCAATTCATCCATATACTCAGGCTTTGCTTTCAGCGGTACCTATCCCAGATCCAATCTTGGAACGCAAGAAGGTATTGAAAGTATATGATCCAGATCAACATGATTATGAGACAGATAAGCCATCTATGGTAGAAATCCGTCCAGGTCACTATGTATGGGCTAACCAAGCCGAATTGGCACGTTATCAACAAGGGTTAAACTAATAATGGTTTTATAATTTCCATGTCAACTTTTATGGAAATTATAAACCTTTTTTTGTTGGATTGATTTGGAAAAACTTTGAAAGTAGTTTGAAAGAATTTTCGAAAGAAATAGAATTCTTAGAAAATCATTGAATTATAGTGATATGAAATAAAATCTGAACAACTCTATTAGGAAAGTCAAATTAATTTCTAGAAAAGGTTTAGAAGTCGCGGCGTATTACTCTAGCTTCAATCTACTATATTCTAATACTCTTCGAAAATCTCTTCAAACCACGTCAGCTCTATCTGCCACCTCAAAACAGTGTTTTGAGCAACCTGAGGCTAGCTTCCTAGTTTGCTTTTTGATTTTCATTGAGTCTAATATCTACAATGTAAAAAACTCTAGCTATCAGTTCATTGATAGTTAGAGTTTTTTCTATTCATATGATTTAAGGAGATTAAATAAGGCTTCTACTTCTGATGACGGTGTAGCTGATTTAATGTAAGCGTAATAAACTGTAAAAGTTATCTTATCCTTCGGTATAAGAGGAATTTTTATTAAATCATCATCTTCATCAGAAAGTGCGATATCAGCAAGTAAACTAAGGCCAATCCCTTTCTTTAAAAGTTCTTTAAGAATGACAATGTCATCAGTCTTAAAGAATATTTCTGCCTTGTTTTGATGCTTCTGATTAAGCGTTTCAAAAGCTTTCAGGTGAACAAAGTGTTCGTCTAAGAGTATAAAGGATTGATCTACTAATTATTCAAAAGCGAGGGAAGGAACAGTGGCAAAAGGATGGTTCTTAGATAAAACGACATACAGTTCTTTATGAAATAGCTCGTGTGTCTCTATTGAAGGATAATTGAGAGGTTCAATTAAACCGAGTAGGCTTGCATTAAGGTCTCCCTTAAGGAGAAGGTTTAATAACTCTACGGAGCCACCGCGGATAGGGCGTATCTTTTTTAAAAAATCGAATTTATCTTTTTCGTTTAAGGCAGCAAAGAGATACTGAATGATAATAGGAGGGAATCCTACAGTAGAGTATTGTGCCAAGGAGCGATTAATTTCTTTGCGAGTAGAAATGACCTCAGGTAAAATCAGTTCTGTATGCTTTAGAAGGATTTGTCCTTGAGGAGTTAGCTTGAAGGAACGATGCGAGGGGTCATGGTGAATCAATTTGCAGTTAAAGGATTCCTCTAAGCGCTTGATAGCATAAGAAATAGATGGTTGGCTGACTTTATGTTGTTTTGCTACTTCCGTATAGGATTGAAGCTGGCAGAGGTCATAAAAATATTGTAGATCTTTTAAATTCATATGGGTTCACTTTCATTAGTTGGAGAAGGAAAATAAGTGGAAAACAGCAGATAAATAATTTTTATCCGTATCCTACAATTTGACTATACGAGTATTCACCAGTTAAAATGTAAGTGAGTCAGGGATCTCAAAGATTATCTAAGATACTCTCAAAAATGACCAACATTTTTTCTCGTTTATCAATAGGGAGCTGTTTAATCTTCATGTTGATTCTTTTGAGTGAAAGATTGTCACTCTTATCAGAGGTTGATTCAAGGCTATCAAAATTGAAAAATTCCTCTGGGGTCATTTCTAGGGCGTCAATCACTTTTTCAAGACTGTGAATGGTCAGATTCACATTTTGGTTTTCAAGTTGATTGATATACTTAAGCCCGAGTCCTGCTTGTTCCGAAAGTTCTTCCTGGCTCATTTTATTCTGTGTTCGAAAATATTTCACTTTTTGGGAAATATATTGTTGTAAATAGTTTTTAGTTGTCATATAAATAGAATACAAGTTTTATATGACAAAAAACACCTTAAAAAATACAAAGTATTACATAACATACCTAGATGATATTTATTTTAATTAGGATTGTCAATTTGTATGATTGGTTTATTTTACTCGAAACTTTTAGTAAAGAGAGATCATCGAGAGTTTGATGAGTTCAGAAATTTATAACATATGCGTATACAATTGTATTATTTAAACAACAACGTTTTACGAACAATTCGTTTCATGTGGTATAATATAAGTAAAAAGGAGCTTGCACTATGACTGCACATGATATTTTAAACAATCCTTTCCTCAATAAAGGTACTGCCTTTACCTTAGAGGAGCGAAAGGAACTAGGCCTTATTGGTTTACTGCCACCGTATGTTCAAACGATTGAAGAACAAGCGGCGCAAACTTATGCACAAATGCAAACAAAAGCCAATGATTTGGAAAAACGTCTTTTCCTAATGGAAATTTTTAATACCAACAGGACTCTTTTCTATTACCTCTTTTCTCAACATTTGAAAGAATTCAATCCAATTGTATATGATCCAACCATTGCAGATACGATTGAAGGCTATAGTGATCTTTTTGTAGATCCCCAATATGCGGGATATCTTGATATTAATCATCCTGAAAATATTGAAGCTACTTTGAAAAACGCTGCCGGGGGTCACGAGATTCGTCTCATTGTTGTAACAGATGCAGAAGGAATCCTTGGAATTGGCGACTGGGGAACAAATGGTGTCGATATTTCTGTTGGGAAATTGATGGTCTATACAGGTGCTGCTGGAATCGATCCTTCGATGGTCCTTCCTTTAGTCATTGATGCAGGGACTAACCGTGAAGAACTTCGTAACAATCCTAATTACTTAGGAAATCGTCACGAACGGGTCCGCGGAGATCGTTACTACGACTTCATTGACCAATTTGTTCAAACAGCAGAACGTCTCTTTCCTAAACTCTACCTTCACTGGGAAGACTTCGGCCGCTTGAATGCTGCCAATATTCTTGAAAAATACCGGAAACAAATTCCGACCTTTAATGATGATATTCAAGGTACAGGAATCGTTACCTTGGGTGGTATCTTTGGTTCGCTGGATATTAGTGGTGAAAAATTAACAGATCAAGTTTATCTTTGCTATGGTGGTGGTACTGCGGGTGCAGGAATTGCCTCTCGTGTTCTTCGTGAAATGGTAAGTGAAGGTCTTTCTGAAGAAGAAGCCTATAAACGGTTCTTTATGGTTGATAAACAAGGTCTTCTCTTTGATGACATGGATGACTTGACACCAGAACAAAAACCATTTGCTAAGAAACGTGCTGACTTTAGTAATGCAGATAAGTTGACTGACCTGCTTGAAGTAGTGAAGACTGTGAAGCCAACCATTCTTGTAGGAACTTCAACTCAGCCTAATACCTTCACTAAAGAAATAGTAGAAGCTATGTGTGAATACACAGAACGTCCAATGATTTTCCCTTTGTCAAATCCAACTAAATTGGCAGAAGCTAGTGCCAAAGATTTGATTGAATGGTCAGATGGCAAAGCTTTTGTCGCAACAGGAATTCCTGCTGATACGGTTTCTTATAAAGGTGTAGACTATGTGATTGGTCAAGCAAATAATGCCCTGATTTACCCAGGTCTTGGTCTAGGTATGCTGGCTTCTGAAGCAAGTCTTTTGACTGATGAAATGATTGGAGCAGCGGCGCATTCATTGAGTGGTATTGTCAATCCAGGCCAACCAGGAGCTCCTGTCTTGCCACCATTCAAGTATGTAGCAGATGTTTCTATTAAAGTAGCAGAAGCAGTCGCTAAAAAAGCACAAGAGCAAGGTCTTGCACGCGCTAAGGAAACAGATATGGCCAAAGCAGTTCGTGATTTTAAGTGGTATCCAGAGTATAAATAATTCATTTCTGTTGCCTATCCTCGGGATACTTGGCTTATTTTGGATATGTTAGCAATCTACAGAGTTGATAACCGAAAAGTAAAGAGATTGTCGTATTGACTATTGGTTTTAAACAGTATAAAATAACTGTCGATTTTTTGTCCGACTGCCAAGAGTCAGTTTAATACTACACTAAAATCAAAATGCATTATATAATAGTGATATGAAATCAACCAAAGAAGAAATACAAGTTATCAAAACACTTTTAAAAGACTCTAGTACAACTAAATACCATAAAAGTCTTCAAATCGTTCTATTTTGTCTAATGGGCAAATCTTTGAAATTATCCTAAAAGAATTATGAAAGAATTTTCGAAAAATTTTAAAAAATTCTGAAATATTCTTGACAGGTGATGAAAAAGGTGGTAAGATAAGAAACATCAAAAAAGAAAGCAGAAAAAGAAATGAATAAGAAACAAGCTGTAACGATGAATCAAAACTTTTACTTTAGCTACTTTAGATAGTGTTTGTAGACATGTCACCATGGATGCAAACAGTTCAAGCAATTTGTTTGTATCTATGTGGCTAAGATTTTTGATTGTGGTCCATATAGATGAATATCTAAATGGACTAGCAAAGTTATAACTTGTTAGATTATTTCAAGCATCCGTTTAGATAGTATCTAGGCGGTTTTTTGTTTTATCTTTTCTGAGAAGGAGTTTCATTATGAAAGTTGTTCGAAAATTACTAGCCCCTCTCTTGGTAGTGGGGATCCTCTTGACCTCTCTGATTAGTTTGCATCAGTTGAAGGCAGATAAGAAAAAAGATGTATTTCGTATCGGTATTTCACAATTTATTACCCACCAGTCCTTAGACGCTACTAGAGAAGGGTTTGTGGATGAGCTGGGCAAGCAAGGTTATATTGAAGGGAAAAATATCGAGATTGATTTGCAAAATGCACAAGGAGAACAAAGAAATCTAAAAACCATTTCCCAGCAACTAGCAGAATCTAGTGATGTCGTTCTAGCCATCGCAACGCCTTCTGCTCAGAGCTTGGCTAATACAACACAAACGACACCTGTTATCTTTTCAGCTGTAACAGATCCTGTCAGTGCCAAGTTGGTTGAGTCAAGAGAGCATCCTGGAGGCAATGTAACTGGGACAAGCGACCAGTCATCAGATGCCATTTCAACCCAAATCAATTTGATAAAGAAAGTGTTACCAAAGGCTAAAACAATTGGAATTCTCTATACTCAGAGCGAGCCCAATTCAGTTGTCCAAAAGGATGAAGCTAAGCGACTTCTGGAAGAAAAAGTCTTTACCGTTGTTGAAAAAACAATCTTGGACAGTAACAACGTCAAGGTGGCAGCAGAGAGCTTGATGGCAGAGGTGGATATGGTTTTTGTGCCAACGGATAATATCATTTCGTCAACCATGGAAACAGTCAAGCAGGTTTCTATTAAACACAAGGTTCCAGTATTCGGTGGTTCAACAGAAATGATTGCTGTTGGTGGCTTGTATAACTACGGTACCAATTATGAAGAATTGGGGCGTCAGACAGCACGCATGTTGATTCGTGTCTTAAAAGGTGAAAAGCCAGAAAATATAGCAGTTGAGTTGCCTGAAAAACTGGAATTGCATACCAATCAAGAAATGGCAGATGCACTAGGAATTGATATTAGTAAGTTAGAAGGCAAGGAATAAGGAGGTTTAAGATGAATTTTGTGTTATCTAGTTTATCAGAAGGTTTGTTGTGGTCGATTATGGCGATTGGGGTCTACTTGACTTTCCGTATTTTGGATATTGCGGATATGACTGCTGAAGGAGCCTTTCCTCTGGGGGCAGCTGTCGTCGTATCACAGATACAGGCAGGGACAAATCCTTGGATTGCGACTTTACTTGCTTTGCTGGCAGGTATGGTAGCAGGTCTTGTATCAGGAATGCTCCACACCAAGATGAAAATCCCTGCTCTCTTGACAGGGATTGTGACCTTGACAGGGCTTTATTCAATCAATATTAAAATCATGGGTAGCGTGCCCAATCTTTCCTTGGGAGATTCTTCAACTGTCTTTAAACAATTGGCAATCTTAGGGCTGTCAAATGAAGAAGCTGTTTTCTCACTTAGTTTGGCCTGTCTCTTACTTGTTTGTTTGGTCTTGACTCTTTTGATGAAAACAGAGATTGGCTTGGTCTTGCGTTCGACTGGGGACAATATTCCGATGAGTGAGGCCAATGGGGTCAATGTAGACACCATGAAGATTGTTGGTTACATGATTTCAAACGGCTTGATTGCCCTATGTGGTTCCTTGTTTGCCCAAAATGATGGATTTTCAGATGTGACTTCTGGGACAGGAACTATCGTTGTTGGTTTGAGTGCAGTCATTATTGCGGAAGTCTTGATACACGACTTGACCATTGGAGGCCGCTTGTTATCCATCGGAATTGGTGCTATTGTATACCGTTTGATTATTTTAAATATCTATGAAATTCCAAATCTAGATCAAAACCTGGTTCGTCTCTTTAATGCAATCTTGTTAGCCTTAGTTTTATTTGCGCCAGAATTGCAAAAGAGATTAAAGATTCGTGGTCTAAAATTGAGAAATGAATAGGAGGAGAAAGTTATGGCAAGTTTGTTAACACTTGAAAATATTCACAAAACATTTGAAGCAGGGACGGTCAATGAGAACCATGTCCTCAAAGGATTAGATTTAGAGGTTGAAGAGGGAGATTTTATCTCTGTGATTGGTGGAAATGGAGCAGGGAAATCCACTTTGATGAATATCTTGGCTGGCAATCTATCGGTGGATGAAGGGGACCTTTTATTGGCAGGTAAATCCATTAAAAATCTGAGTGTAAGAAAGAGAGCCAAGGATATCGCCCGTGTTTTTCAAGATCCTAAGATGGGAACAGCTTCTCGTTTGACGATTGAGGAGAATATGGCTATTGCATTGAGACGCGGGCAGAAGAGAGGGCTTGGTTGGGGCGTGAAGGAGAAGAATAGAATCCAGTTCCAAGAGGCCTTGAAGGAGTTGAATATTGGTCTTGAAAACCGCTTAAAAGTAGATACTCAATATCTCTCAGGAGGACAAAGACAGGCTTTGACCCTAGTCATGGCAGCTCTAGTGAAACCCAAACTTTTGCTTTTGGATGAACATACTGCGGCACTTGACCCGAAAACTAGTCAAATGGTGATGGATTTGACGCAAAAAATTGTGGAACACCATCAGTTGACGACTTTGATGATTACCCACGATATGAACCATGCGATTGAGTACGGCAATCGTCTCATTATGCTCTATCAGGGTAAGATAGTGGTGGATGTCAAGGGAGAAGAGAAAAAGCATCTGACAGTTGAAGACCTCATGCATCTCTTCCAGAAAAATAGTGGCCAAAGTCTAGTCAGTGATGAATTGGTTTTGGGATAAAGAAAAACACCACACTTTGTAAGACACAAGGTGTGGTTGTATTTTATCTCTTAGACCAAGTTCTCTTCATAAAGAGAAGTAGGATTGGGTAAATCTCTAATCGACCTGCAATCATTGCAAAGGAGAGGAGAATTTTTGAGATAGGACTAAAGATTGAGAAACTAGAAGTGGTTCCTAGAATAGGTCCTATATTATTGA
This sequence comes from Streptococcus sp. SM3, assembly GCF_027497875.1. The sequence continues at coordinate 17,541 of NZ_JAJNSA010000032.1, forward strand.
AACAGCTAAAGACAGCACTGGTCACAACCAGAAAATTGTTGCTATCTAGGCTGACAATAAAGATAAGGGATAGCAAAATCATAGAATAGATGACAAAGTACTTGAGAATCTTATGCTGGGTATCTTTGTCAATCACCGTTTTATTAACATGGAGGGTCAAAACACGGTGGGGCGATAGGATTGACAAAATTTGGTTTTTGGCAATTTTTGAAAGGATGAGGCCTCGAATAACCTTGAGTCCACCTGCGGTTGAACCAGCAGAACCACCGATTCCCATGAGGAAGAGAAGGATAAACTGGGAGAAGAGAGGCCAGTTGGTAATATCCCCGTAACCAAAACCAGTCGTTGTAATGATATTGGAAACCTGGAAGAAGGCCATTTCAAAGCTCTTGGAAAATCCTGAGTAGAGATAGAGGGTATTAAGGCTAATCAAGCCTGTAGAAACTAGCACGATGATCAAGTAAGCACGAAGTTCCTCGTCACCAAAGAAGGCTTTGACGCGACGGAGCATGAGGTAGTAGTAGAGATTGAAATTTACCCCAAAAACCAAAACCCCGATACTAACCAGATAGGTAATCAGTGAGCTACCATAGTGGGCAATTCCATCGTTATAGACTGTAAAACCTCCTGTACCTGCTGTTCCCATGGCAATGACAAAACTATCAAAAAGGGGCATGCCAGCCAGATAATAGATGATGACAAAGAGGGAGAAGAGAGCTAGATAAAGGAGATAGAGAATCTGGGCAGTGTTTTTTAGTTTGGATACTACTTTACCAAAAACAGGACCAGGAACCTCAGCCTTCATTACTTCTAGGTGGCTATTCTTGGCATTATCCATAATAGCAAGCGCAAAAACAAGCACCCCCATCCCTCCAATCAAGTGGGTAAAACTTCGCCAGAAGAGGAGGGAACGACTGAGAACTGAAACGTCGTTCAGAATAGTTGCTCCAGTAGTTGTAAAGCCCGAACTGATTTCAAAAAAGGCATCGATAACGCTGGGAATTTGCCCAGCAAAAACAAAGGGGAGACCGCCAAAGAAAGACCAAAGGATCCAACAGAGGGCTACAATCAAGATTCCCTCTTTGGCGTAAATTCGTTGATTTTTGGGCTTTTGTAAAATTCCTGAACCGCCTAGTAATACGAGGATCCCTATTGTTGAAAAGAGGGCCGTAAAGACTTGGCTCGATTCACGGTAATAGACAGCGACAGACACAGGAACCAAAAGAAGAACAGCTTCAATCAAAAGTAATTTTGAAAGGAGGTAACGAATCATACTTTTATTCATTTCTTACCTCGCAATCAAGTCATAAATCTTGGTGATGTTTGGCAACAGGGTTGTTACTAGGAGCTTGTCTCCAACTTCCAGCATATCCTCCCCAGTTGGGAAAATAGTCTTGCCCTTTCGAATGATAGCTGCAATCAGAACCCCTTTTTTCAATTTCAGTTGAGAAAGAGGTTTGGCAGTCATTTTATTGGCTTCCTTGATATGGAATTGTAGGGTTTCGATTTGGCCATTGGCTAGATGGTGCATGGCCTGAAGGTCTGAATACTGGGCATTAACCCGACCACGAATAAAGTGCATGATTGTATCTACAGCGATGCTTTTAGGTGTGATGATACTTGAAAAATCAGGCGCATTGATAATCTCGAGGAGACTGGTACGATTGACCTTAGTAATATTTTTCTGCACACCTACCCTGTCAAGGAACATAGAGGTAATCAGATTTTCCTCATCGACCCCTGTTAGAGTCGCAACGGCATCATAGTTTTGAGCACTTTCTTCCAGCAGGATATCTTTTGCGGTACCATCTCCTTGAACGATGTAGAGGTTTGGGAATTTCTCGCTAAAGAAGCTAGCGATTTCAGGATTGATTTCAATAACCTTGGTATCGATACGACTGTCTTTGAGGATACCTAGTAGATAATAGGCAATTCTACCAGCTCCAACAATAAGAAGACTCTTCACGGCACGAGACTTGAAATAATTATGGAAGAGCATCATGTCAACACGGTTACCAGTGACAAAGATTCTATCTTTATCCTGTACAGTCATGTCACCGCTTGGAATGATAATTTGATGATCCCTCTCTATCGCACAGACAATGACATTGCCAAATTTTTTCCGAAAATCAGAAATGGGCATTTGGCAAAGACCACTGGAGGATTTAACAGTGAATTCCATCAAGCTGACCCGTCCACCAAAGAAACGTTCGACAGAGAGGGCGTTGGGGAAGTCAATGATATTCGCGATAGCACGAGCAGCCAAGAGCTCAGGGTTAACGATAAGAGAAAAACCGAGAATATTCTTTTCCTTGAAATAAGAGTTAGAATATTCAGGGTTCCGCACACGAACGATGGTCTCTTTAGCTCCCATTTTTTTGGCTAGAACAGCTGCAATCATGTTCACTTCATCGTATTCAGTCAGGGCGATAAAGATATCACAATCCTGGACACTGGCTTGCTCAAGGATGGTAAAATCGGCCCCGTTACCAAGGATGCCCATGATATCAAAGCGATTAACAATATGATTGAGAACAGCTTCGTCTTGCTCAATCAGCAAAACATCATGCTTTTCTGCAACCAAGGAGCGACAGAGGGCAGAACCAACTTTTCCCCCTCCGACAAGGATAATTTTCATAATAAAACCTACTTCTTCATTATGTAACTATCATACCTTTTTTCAAGAAAAAATGCACCTACTAGCTAATCACCAGAGTTTTTAGTAGGAAATTTGCTATAAGGTAAAACTATACCCTAAGCAATTGAAATAGCTATTAGCACCTTTCTCTGAAATATGGTATGATAAAGGATATACAAGGAGATAAAATGAATAATAATTTACTGGTATTACAATCAGACTTTGGTCTGGTTGATGGTGCGGTATCGGCTATGATTGGAGTGGCTTTAGAAGAATCTCCAACTTTAAAAATTCATCACTTGACGCACGATATCACGCCTTATAATATTTTTGAGGGGAGCTACCGTCTCTTTCAGACGGTGGACTACTGGCCTGAGGGAACGACTTTTGTATCGGTTGTCGATCCAGGTGTCGGCTCGAAACGTAAGAGTGTGGTTGCCAAAACTGCAAAAAATCAATACATTGTCACACCAGACAATGGAACTCTTTCCTTTATCAAGAAACACGTTGGTATTGTAGCTATTCGTGAGATTTCTGAAGTGGCCAATCGACGTCAAAATACAGAGCATTCTTATACTTTCCACGGTCGTGATGTTTATGCCTATACTGGTGCTAAACTAGCCAGCGGTCACATTAGTTTTGAGGAAGTGGGACCAGAGCTCAGTGTGGATCAGATTGTGGAGCTTCCAGTTGTAGAGACTATCATAGAAGATCATTTGGTGAAGGGAGCTATTGATATTCTGGATGTGCGTTTTGGTTCGCTTTGGACCTCTATCACGCGAGAAGAATTTTACAAGCTGGAACCAGCATTCGGTGACCGTTTTGAAGTGACTATCTATCACGCTGATATGCTGGTCTATCAAAATCAGGTTGTTTATGGCAAATCATTTGCAGATGTGAGAATTGGGCAACCCATCCTTTACATCAACTCTCTCTATCGTTTAGGTCTGGCTATCAACCAAGGTTCCTTTGCCAAGGCCTATAATGTGGGTGTCGGTTCATCTTGGACCATTGAAATAAAGAAAATAGAATCATAAAATAGGAGAATATAGATGAAAAATCAATCAATTAAACAAGTTGTTGCTATCGGTGTTGGAGCTGCGCTCTTTGTTGTCATCGGGATGATCAGTATTCCAACGCCTATTCCAAATACAAGCATCCAGCTTCAGTATGCGGTACAGAGCCTCTTGTCTATTATTTTTGGCCCTCTAGTGGGACTACTTGTTGGTTTAATTGGGCATGCAGTGAAGGACTCTCTTGCTGGCTACGGTCTATGGTGGACTTGGATTATTGCTAGTGGTCTCTTTGGTCTAGCTGTAGGTCTCTTTAGAAAATACATTCGAGTAACACAGGGTGTTTTTGAGTTGAAGGATATTGTCTTCTTTAACCTCATTCAGATTGTTGCAAATGCTCTTGTTTGGGGTGTCTTGGCACCACTTGGAGATGTTGTGATTTATCAAGAAGCGGCAGAAAAAGTATTTGCACAAGGGATTGTTGCGGGAATTGCAAATGCTGTAACTGTAGCTATCGCAGGTACCCTTCTCTTGCTAGCTTATTCACGTACGCAGACTCGTTCAGGAAGTTTGAAAAAGGATTAACATAAGAGAAAAGGCTGGACAACCAGTCTTTTTCGATGTTTATTGATTAGTTAGGCAAGCAAGCTATGATAGGACTCTTTTTGACGCTAAGATTTTACGAGAAGAGACTGCAAGAAGGGCTTGATTTATGATAAAATAGAAGTCTAAGAAGCGAATGAAGAGAGTAAGATGAAAGAAGCTATAATTGAGTGGAAGGATTTCTCTTTCCAGTATGAAACGCAACAAGAACCAACCTTGCAAGGAGTGAACTTGACCATTTATAAGGGAGAGAAAGTCTTAATTGTTGGGCCATCTGGGTCAGGTAAGTCGACCTTGGGTCAATGTTTGAATGGGATTATTCCCAATATTTACAAGGGTCAGACGTCTGGAGAATTTTTGATCAAGGGGCAAGCGGCCTTTGATATGAGTATCTATGATAAATCTCATCTAGTCAGCACAGTTTTGCAGGATACAGATGGGCAGTTTATCGGCCTGTCTGTGGCAGAGGATTTGGCTTTTGCTCTGGAAAATGACGTGACAGATCTAGATGACATGAAAAGTCGTGTTCATAAATGGGCTGAAAAGCTGGACTTTCTTTCTTTACTGTCTCAGCGTCCCCAAGATTTGTCAGGTGGACAAAAGCAGCGAGTCAGTCTAGCTGGTGTCTTGATTGATGAGAGTCCAATTCTCTTGTTTGATGAACCACTAGCCAATCTGGATCCCAAGTCAGGTCAGGATATTATCGAATTGATTGACCAGATTCATAAGGAAGAAGGAACAACGACTCTTATTATCGAGCACCGTTTGGAGGATGTTCTGCATCGCCCTGTGGATCGGATTGTCTTGATAAACGATGGTCGTATCCTCTTTAATGGGAGTCCTGACCAGTTACTGGCGACTGATTTATTGACACAAAATGGAATTCGAGAACCCCTTTATCTGACCACTCTCCGTCAATTGGGTGTGGATTTAGTTAAGGAAGAACAATTAGCAGATCTGGATAACTTGTCTATCTCAAAAGGTCAGGTTCAGTTGCAGAATGAACTGGTAAAAGAAACCCCAGAATTGCAGTCACTCTTTAAATTAGAGAACGTGTCTTTTTCTTATGATGATAGACCGATTTTAAAATCCCTACATTTGGATATTAAAAAGGGTGAAAAGATTGCTATTGTCGGGAAAAATGGAGCAGGGAAGTCAACTCTAGCCAAGGCCTTAAGTAGCTTTATTCAGACGGAAGGTCGCTATCTTTGGGAAGGACAGGATATCAAAGGAGATTCTGTTGCAGAGCGGGCGGAACGAGTAGGCTATGTGCTGCAAAATCCTAATCAAATGATTTCAACCAATATGATTTTTGATGAGGTGGCTCTGGGACTTCGTTTGCGAGGTGTGGAAGAGCAGGAAATTGAAACGAGAGTCTATGAAACTTTGACAATCTGTGGTCTCTATGAATTCCGTAATTGGCCTATTTCTGCCCTGTCATTTGGTCAGAAAAAACGTGTGACTATTGCATCGATTTTGGTCTTAGGGGCTGAAATTATCCTCTTAGATGAACCGACTGCAGGTCAAGACCAGAAGAACTATACTGAGATTATGGAATTTCTTGAAGAACTGCATCAAAAAGGTCATACCATTGTCATGATTACCCATGATATGCAATTGATGCTGGATTATTCGGATAGGGCTCTTGTCATGGTGGATGGGGAATTGATTGCCGATACTGATCCAGCTAGTCTTTTGAGCAGTCCTGAGCTGTTAGTAAAAGCCAATCTAAAAGAAACTTCTATCTTCAACTTGGCTAAGAAACTCGACGTGGATCCACTTGCTTTAACGGCATTTTACAAAGAAAGGAGAGAAGGATGCAAGCTAAATTAATCGGTTACCAGCATAGAGATACTGTGATTCATCACTTGTCAGGAGCTGGGAAACTCCTCTTTTTCATTCTCGTGTCATTGGCGGCCATGATTAGCTATGATACCAGACTGCTTGTTCTGATTGCCATATTTTCGGTCTTTCTCCTCTATTTGTCAGAAATCCGTTTTAAAGATGTTTCCTTTGTAGCCGTTTTTGCTACGGTATTTGCGATTTTGAATGTCTTGATGGTCTATCTCTTTTCTCCCGAGTATGGGGTTGGACTTTACGGAGAGAGAAGTGTGATTTGGCAGGGAATCGGTGCCTACACTCTGACCAGTCAAGAGCTCTTTTATCTGCTAAATTTGGCTATTAAGTACCTTTGCACCATTCCTCTGGCTATTATCTTTTTGATGACAACCCATCCTAGTCAGTTTGCTTCCAGTTTAAATCAGATTGGTGTTCCTTACAAGATTGCCTATTCAGTTAGCCTGACCTTGCGCTATATTCCAGATTTGCAGGAAGAATTCTTTACTATCAAGATGTCTCAGGAGGCGCGTGGGATGGAATTATCCAAGAAAGCTTCTCTTATGCAACGAATCAAAGGCAATCTGCGCATTATCACTCCCTTGATTTTTAGCTCGCTAGAACGCATTGATACCATTGCGACCGCCATGGAACTTCGCCGCTTTGGGAAAGAGAAAAAACGCACTTGGTATAGTTATCAGGCCTTGAAAAAAGGAGATTATATTACCTTGCTCTTGGCAGCTGTATTTTTAGTAGCTAGTTTACTACTTATCTTGCAGAATCACGGACGATTTTACAACCCTTGGAAATAGCTTGAAAAAATTGAAAAAATCAAGTCGTTTCTATTGACAATGATTCTGAAAGTGTTATACTAAGAAAGTAGTTTCGCTGATTTACTTCAAACCTGTTGTGAGGTAAGTTAACGATGCCTTAACCACGCTGTTTGCTGAGCTTGACTCCGGGCAGTGTGGCTATTTTTTTGCAATGGTGAAAGGAAGCAAGTCATGACAAATCACATTGTATTATTTGAACCACAAATTCCACAAAATACAGGCAATATTGCGCGTACTTGCGCTGCGACCAATTCTCCCCTCCACATCATCAAGCCAATGGGCTTTCCTATTGACGACCGCAAGATGAAGCGAGCTGGATTGGATTATTGGGATAAGCTAGAGATTTATTTTTACGAGAGTTTAGAGGATTTCATGTCTCAGATGAAGGGAAAACTCTATCTGATTTCTAAATTTGCTGAGAAAGTCTATTCTGAGGTGGATTTATCGACTAACGAAGACCATTATTTTCTATTTGGACGTGAAGACAAGGGCTTGCCTGAGGACTTTATGCGAGAACATCCTGAGAAAGCTCTCCGTATTCCTATGAATGATGAACATGTCCGCAGTCTCAATGTGTCTAATACCGTCTGCATGATTGTCTATGAGGCTCTTCGCCAGCAGAACTTTGCAGGTCTTGAGCTTGTTCATACCTATGAAGTGGATAAATTGAAATAAAAAATGAAAATGAAAATGAACAAAATGCTTGCGCTTGCAAGCGTTTTTTGTTATGATAAAAGAGTCTTCAGGG
>NZ_JAJNSA010000033.1:0-25165 GCF_027497875.1 Streptococcus sp. SM3
CAACTTGGTTTTAAAGGATTAATTTTTGATATCGATCAAACTCTTGTGATGCATGGTGCCCCTGCTACAGAACAAGTTATTGAACTTTTTCAAAATCTCAAAGCCATTGGTTTCCAAATTTTTCTTTTGTCAAACAACGACGAAGAAAGAATATCAGAATTTAATCAACACTTATCTGTGCCTTTTATTCCTCTTTCTGACAAACCAAATCCTAAGAACTTTAAAAAAGCTCTTGACATGATGCAGCTAAAACCATTTGAAACAGTTATGATTGGAGATCAACTTTTTACAGATGTGCTCGGAGCTAGTCGTGCAAATATCTCCACTATCTTAGTTGATTTTTTATATGATCCTAAAGAAGGCGGAATTGGTAAAAAACGATGGGTTGAAAAATTAATACTTCATACTTACCCATTTTTGAGACAAAAAAATAAAAATTTAGATGTGATCAAAAAGGAGAAACAACATGGTTTTTTGGAATAAGGATCTATTATTTTGTGAAATTAGTCCTACAACATATAAAATCTCTTTAAAAAAAGAAAATCTAAAACGACATATCCAGAACTTTAAACAAGGAAAAAAATTCTCTAAAATTCGTCAAGAAAAGATATTACCTAACTTAGTTTCATCATATTCTACCCAACTGATAAAACGTGGTCCTGGCATTGATATTACTCTTCAAAAAGGAAAAGCTACTAACATACAGATTGCTAGTAAAAATCTAAATAACATTATCATTCATCCAGGAGAAGAATTTTCTTTTTGGAGTTTAGTTGGTAATACAACTAAGAAAAAAGGATACCAGGAAGGGCGAGTTATTGTTAATGGTAAAGTAGAACCTGATATTGGCGGCGGGCTATGTAATTTAGCTAACTTGCTTCATCTTTTAATTGTTCATAGTCCTATGGAAATTACAGAATTTCATTCTCACTCTGATGCATTAGACCCTGATAAAGGTACTAGGAAACCATTTGCAAATGGAACTTCTGTACAGTATAATCATCAGGACTATCGTTTTAAAAATAATACTGACCAACTTATTCAATTGAGAACATGGACTGAAAATGAGATTCTCTTCGGCGAGTTAAGAAGTGAATCACAATTTCCGTTCACTTATCAGATAGTTGAAGAAAATCATCATTTCAAAAAAGAAGGCAATTATTACTATCGCAACTCCATGATTTATCGTGAAAAACTTGATAGAATAACTGAACAAACTTTGGAAAAAGAGCTTATTTTGAAAAATCATTCAAAAGTCATGTACGATCCGAAACTCATTCCTAAAGAAATGATTAGACAGTAACCTAAGTACTTTTATTTTTAAGAAAAATAACTTAGAATTAACATCAAAAGGAACTTTTATGAACTCACCTAAATTAATTGTTATGCTGACACATAATGATCACACAGTTGAAAATGCTAGTGAAATTTTCGAATCCTGTAAAAACTCTAAAGCTCAGTATTGGGGATTTAAGGAAAAACCTCTTCCTATTTCTGAAATGAAGTCTCTATTCTCCAGAATGAAATCTTGCGGCAAAACTACTTTTCTTGAAGTTGTTGAATATGACGAAGAAAGTGGACTTCACGGTGCAAAAATTGCAAAAGAATGTGGGTGTGATATTTTAATGGGAACTGTCTTCTTTGATTCAATCAATCAATTCTGCAAAGAAAACAACATGAAATACATGCCATTTGTTGGACAAATTACTAATCGCCCATCTATTCTAGAAGGTTCTATCGAGGACATGATTTCTGAGGCAAAGGAATATCTAGCAAAAGGAGTTTACGGATTTGACTTGCTAGGGTACCGATATACAGGTGATCCTGTCAAACTAAACAATGCTTTTGTTCAAGCTATAGAGGCTCCCGTTTGTTTGGCTGGCAGTGTTGATAGTTATGAACGTTTAGATGAAGTCATTGAGGCAAATCCTTGGGCTTTCACAGTCGGAAGTGCATTTTTTGACGAAAAATTTGGCACAGATTTTCATAAACAAATTAATAATGTTTGTAATTATATGGAAAAATAAGGCAAAATATGCTTTATAGCTAACTCTTTAATTTTATCCAATAAATTCGATTTTAATATTAACAAACTACCTTCTAAAAATTAGATTTTGCATCTAATTTTTAGAAGGTAATTTTTTTATTTTGAAATAAATTAGAAATTCAGAAAAAATGCTATAACTCTAAAACCATTTCAACATGAAAAATATTTCATGTTATCACTCTAAAAATCAGTGATGAAAATTCTAATTTTCAGACAAAAAAAGACATCCAAGAGAAAATTCTTGAATGTCTGTAAACGTTGATATAATCGTATTGATTAACGTTTTGAGGCTACCGACCTTGTCAGGTTGCAGCCACATTTATAAGCGACTAAAGTAGCAACAACTGTGTCAATTGCCCCAATTTAGTAAGAAAGTATAAAAAGAACACCCCGAAAGGTGCTCTGTATAAGTATAGTAATTCTTTCGAATTAACGTTTACTAAATTGTGATGCTTTACGAGCTTTCTTAAGACTTGGTTTGAGAGAGAAGCATTTCACTATAAATTAAAATCATTCTATTAAAGCATTTTGTAAGACTACTATACCTTAAAAATTTGAAATTTTTTTACTATAATTGATTGAAAAAGGGAAATATGAATCCTATAATACATTAATTAATCTCAAATAACAAATCTCTCCTCTCACTATCTATTCCTCCATCAGTTTACTTTACTTCATTATTAGCTTAGAATAAACAGATATTTTCATTTTCCAATATTACTTTAATACTACTTAACTCCTTTTTAATTTTTTGTTTATTTTCTTCTTTAAAATCAAAAAGTGATACTGACTTATTAGGGTAAGTACATAATAGCAATCTAACAATAAAATATCTATCTAGACTAAAATTACGTCGGATTCCATCATTTCCCAGCTTCAGAAATTCTTCATAAATATTTTCGTCAAATGGTTTAAATATTGAATCCCACATCCATTTAATAAAACCTTCAAAAATAAAATGATTCACATTTGAATTATTACATAACTTACATAAAAATTCTGAGTATCTTATGTTTTCGATATCTCCTATCAAATTTTGATTATAAATAGAAGTTTTCCATATTTTAAATTCTTCAATCTTCATTACTTCTTTACCAGATCGTTCTGAATAAGCTAAACAGAAAGTCAATACTAAAATAATATCCTCTAATTTCATAAACATCAAAAGATAGTCTAAAGCATTATTATCCATCAAATCTTCGCTAAATTCTCCACTCAATAAAATATTTTTACTACAATTAACTCGTTCATTCTTGAGATATTCTGGCATGTACTTATCACTCATCTTTTTTGAGAATAAATTAATAAAATCGTTATCCTTATACTCCCTATCAATAGTCTTTAAAAAAAGAATTGAAAAAATAGATGAAAAATATTTGCTATTTTCTCCTTCTTTATCAATCTCATTAAAAACATTCAAGAGATCCATTATATCTTTAGGATTTTTCAACTGATTTAAGAAGTTAATATCTTCTACTTTTTCTAGCATTACTAAATATATCCTATAAATACAATAATTTCTTTTTATATTATCGCGATTTGATTTATTATATGGTCGCGACAATCGAACACTTTTTATATCTCCATTACAAATTTGCCAAAATATATCTTGATAATCTTTACTCCTATAAAAGTCTATTTCTATATCAAGCAATTTCGATAAATCTATTATTGCAAGATTTACAATTTCTGTAGGCATTACCTTTAAACGATTTAAGATACTCCACTTGTGTATATAATACCAGTAAATAATGTCTAGATTTCTTTTAAGTAAAATAGCATGAATTATATACCTTATTTTTTTATTTTCTTCAGTTTCAAAATACTTCTTTATTCTTTTTATTAAAACGTCTATTTTTTTCCCTTCACAATTAAATGCAAGATCATAGAACTTATGTAATTCTTCTTCATTTGAACTAACATCTGTACCTCTATTTATAATGTAATCAATTCCTCTTTCAATTTTAAATTGTAAGTCATCCTCTAATCCTACTATAGTTTTAAAACTAAAAATGTTATTGAATAGTTTTTTAAAAGACTGTTCAATTTCTGCTCCTATTTTTATTTTTTCATATAAATTAGTAGTTTTATATAAATAACTTTGTGAAAAGGTTTTACTTGATAATGCTACTGACTCTATCAAAAGCGCCGTACAATAAGTTGAAATGACTACAAACGCAGAAAGCCAAATCACTTTGATATATTCGATGTTTTCATTCATACTCTTAAATATTTTATTAAATATTTCGATATTGAATTCTAACTTTGAACAGATAACAATTATTGGAAAACCAGCTATTAGCCAAAATAGAAGGCTAACAGGAAGTTCATTAAATCTTTTTAACCAGAAATTATCATGGAATTTTAATTTTTTAATATTATAACCTAAATAGAAATTATCTTTATTATCTATATCAACTGTCTGTTTCTCTAGAAAATTTGATATAAATATCATTATTGATACTAGACCAGCTGACATCAAAAACATGTCTTTACCAGTTAATTGAATCGAGATATTTCCCATTATTAATCCTGATAATAACACTATCATCCAAATCGAAATATTTTTTATCGGATGTATTACAATTCCAAGAATAAAGAAAAATAACTTGGAAATTTCTCTTACACAAAATGATAGTACTACTAATAATTTATAAGATAAAATGCCCTTCATACTTTACTATCCCCCTAAAGAACTATTTATTTGCTACTGATATTAAATGAGTATTCATGAAAAACAAAAACTACTATTTATAAGTCTGAGAAACCAGCACCTTTATTATATCATAACAAACATATGTTATTTGCATTAAATCTACAAACTCATAAAAGTGTAACTATTATACTTAGGTTTCCGAAAAATAATGATTTTCCCGAAAGAAATAGATCAACCTAAAAAATTACTGTCTTACTTATGTAATGTTTCTTTAATATAATATAGAAATAAAAAGTATGTAAATGAAAAGATTTATCACATTACTTTTAGTGTCTCTATCTACAATTTTATTAATTGCATGCTCTAACCAATCAAGCAATTCTTTAGATGGCGAATACCGTTGAATAAACGAGAGTAGAAATGAAGTTGCCTTTACCATTTCAGGTAACAAAGGAGAGGCCGACACCTTTACAATTGATAAAGACAGTGCAACAATCGAACCGACTGGCTCTAATATCATAAACCGAAAAGAGAATTATACCTTCAAGGATGACGTATTCACTGTAGATATTTCAGGAACAAAGCAGGAGTATTACAAAAAGGATAGTGAAGAAATACAGCGACAAGTAAAACCCTCAAACTATTTGATATTCTTTATACAATAAAAACGCTTTTGTACTGACCCCAAAAGTTAGATTTTTTCTGTCTAACTTTTGGGGGTCAGTACACACCCGCATAGCGGGTATTTTTTTGTCTCGCACCTAGCGGAGTGAGACAGGCTAATAGTCACATAATAAAAAATTTACTTAAAGTCAGATTTTAAATACTTTAGAATAGTTCTTTCTAAAACTTACTCCCAAATTTTTTTGCTCGTATAATTCATCAGGGGTTTGGGGATTCCCCAAAATTCAAATCATCCCAAAAAGTACATACACTTTGTGTATACAAATTTTAGGATGATTTTGGGAGTGTGTGTATACAGACTCTGAGCTCGCAAAGTCATATTATGAGAAATCTTTCCTTCTCGATAAAATAATCCCAAAAATCAATTTGACTGTCATTTGTGTGTACAAATATTTTAAGAAGATATATAAAAAACGCTGCAAAATTTTTAACAGCGTTTCCTTATTTTAAAATTCTCATATGTCTTTCTTTTTTATGGTTAGCATCATAGTATTCCAGCATCGCATGATACAAACGAGCCTTCGTTTTATCTTGTTGTTTAATTCCATGAAGAAATAATTCTGCTCGCTTTAATTTCAATATGTATTCACATATCTGATCAAAATCCTTATCCATATTACTTTTGAAAATAAACATCTTTTTCCTCCATCACATCAACTATTTTTTGCATCAAAATAGACATATCCATTTTGTTTTCATAGCTTATTCTCCCAACTACAGTTGCAAGACGGGCTATAGAATTGATATTCTTTCCGACTTGTTCCAATTCTTCTATCAAAGGAACTAACGCTTCAAAAGAGACTTTTTGGATGTTCAAATCTGTTCGTATTAATTTTTGTCTAGCAAACTCAGAAAAATTACGAATATTTTCCTTCCTCATACAATCATTTAATTTTTTATTTTCTTCTTCCGTCAAAAACACCTGTTTCAACACAGATTTTATTCTCATGGTCCTATCACCTCGTTTTCTTATTTAGTCGTTTTACAAGTTCTTTCACTTGTTTACTTGTCTTCTTTTCATATTCTATCATCAGCTCAACGCAGTAGTGAAATATCCTTACATTATCCAAATCCTCACTTTGTTCTGCTATTCTTTCTAACTGACGTAAGTTATTGATAATTCTTCTAACTTGAAATATAAAGTCATGATAAGATTCAAAATCAAATTGAAGATAAATAGGCGAGCTCTTAAATAACATTTTTCTGGCATAAGAGGAAAAACTTAGATGATTTGTCATTTCAATCAAGTTATTCACTATTTCATTTTGCTCTTCAGTGATATAACATTTCTTTAGAACAGTCCGATATCTACTCATTTATCATATACTTCTTTCTGGCATTTTCATGAGCAATAGCTTTGCACTCCAGCATACGTTCCTGCTTTAAATTCTCCATAGACTTAAATAAATACGCCAAAGGAGACGTCGCATCCTCAGGAATCCGTTCAATCATGCTAATGACTTCATCACTAGTTACATACCCACTAGCCAAATACTCGCCTATCTTCATCTTCTGAGCATGTGTTAAAGTGTAATTGTTAGGATACAAAAATCTATCATTGTACTTATAAGAAATGGATTCTAACAAAGAATAATATTTGGGTGGAATATAAGTTTCAGGCTTTCTAGAACTATTATCCAGTATATTCTCAATCTCTTTCTTATTCTTACTCTTGTTCTTAATCTCTTGCGTTACATTATCATTTTCATCCGTTACTGTAACGTTACAGTCTAAAACGAGTTGTGGCTCGCCTGTAATTAGTGCTTTTTGTTTTTGTCTATGACGAGCAACACGTTCCCTAGTTTGTTTTCTAATCTTTTCTAGTCCATCTATATTCTGATGTTTCTCCCATTTTGGAATGGTAATAGCGCCATCTATGATTTCTATCATGCCAAATTCTTCAAACATGCTGAGAGCTAATTTTACAGATGTAGCCTTTCGCCTAAACACTGTTGAAAGCATCTCTTCTGTGTAATAAACCTTGTTCCCTAGACTTAATATGCCACTATTATTTTGCTTTCCTGCAAGCACCAGAATTTTAAACCATATTACAATAAGAGTATCTCCTTCTGGCATTGATTCTATTAGCTGAATTTTTTCATCATCAAATATATCTGTTGTTATCTTGATCCACTGAACACCATTCATACGAGTACCTATCTTTCATATTGCTTCAACCATCGTGTTACTGCTCTTTTATCGTATAAAGTCACTCCATCAATCACCATGGTTGGCATTCCT
Source organism: Streptococcus sp. SM3 (assembly GCF_027497875.1). The sequence goes on from NZ_JAJNSA010000033.1 coordinate 7,629, forward strand.
TCTTTCGTCCATTTTTGGATTGTTGTCGTAGATACATCTAACCACCTAGACAAACCTGACATACGAACCATAGGTTTATAAAGTTCTTTATCTTCAAATACTCTTGCTACAGCATTTGAAATCATCTCATCATAGTGAGCACGTAATTGCTTCTCTAATTCTTTAGGAAGCTGGACAACTAAAGTAGTTTCCGACATAAATTCACACCTCATTTCTAAATTAAATAAGCTCCGAAACCATTTAATTTGTTATTCATTTTGAATTATATATCCTTTTTGAATTTTTGTCAAGCTTTTTTATTCAAAAAGAATAAAATGTGTTATAATGATAAAAAGGAGGTTCTTATGACGAATCATATTACTAAACTGATAGAAAATAGCGGAAAAAAATTGACAGAAATTAGCGAAGCTACAAATATAGCCTATCCTACACTTTCTGGATACAATCAAGGAATCCGCAAACCTAAAAAAGATAATGCTGAAAAATTGGCAAAATACTTTAATGTTTCCGTCGCTTACATTATGGGACTTGATAGCAACCCACACGCTCCATCAAATCTTAAAATTGTTACAGATAGTTTCAAAACATCTAAAATTGGTTCTGTGACACCTTTTAAAAGCGATATGGAGAAGTTAAAGAAGAGCATCGAATTTGGCGAAAGGGCATTAACACTACCACTTGATGATAGTTTTTCAGATGAATTTCGTCATATATTCTCAGAATATCTAGCTGAGAAAAACAAACGTTTTATGTCTGAGTTTATAGATTATATGAATCACCAAAATAAAGATTCTAAAGTTTGGCAGAGCTGGATTAAAACAGACGAATACGCTATCCGCCAAGAAGATAGAAAAAATAGATAGACACTCATTTCTCAATTACATAAGCTCCGAAAACTTAGATACGGAGAAAAAATGTCTATACACAAATACAAAACAAAAAAAGGAATCCTATACTATGTCAGCTTTTACATTGGCTTAGATGCTTATGGAAAGAAAAAAAGGCACTTAAAGAGAGGGTTCAAAACCAAAAAAGAGGCAAAATTGTACGAAGCTCGTTTAGAAGCTGGTGTCGTTGCCCCCACAGTAAATACCGACAAACCTAACCCCAAAGTCACTTATAAAGAACTTTATCAAGAATGGTTTAAGGCCTATGTTGGTACCGTTGAAGAAACAACTTCTTCCCAAACTAAGAATATCTATCGAATACATATTCTACCAATATTTGGCGATAAATTTATTGACCAAATCAGTCCTTTAGACTGTCAAAACTTTATTACACAAAAATCTCAGACTTTCAAAAATATCAAACAGATAAAATCCTATACCTCAAAAATTTTTGATTTTGCAATCAACATGAACTACATTGATCGAAATCCAATGAAGAATGTTATCATGCCTAAAATCAAAAAAATTAGATCAGATAATTTTTGGTCTCTGGAGGAATTACATCATTTCCTTGATATAGTGAAAGAAACTGAGCCATTTAAACATTTTGCTCTTTTTAGACTTCTTGCATTTAGTGGACTTCGAAAAGGGGAGTTATACGCTTTAAAATGGGCTGATATTGACTTTGATAGCAAACTATTGAACATAGACAAAAGTCTAGGAAGAATTGACGGTAAAGCAATTGAAAAGAGCACAAAGAATGAATCTTCAGTTCGCACAATCTATCTTGATGATGAGACAATCGATATTATTAAGCAATGGAGAAATTTCTATCTGAAAGAACAATCTCTGTTGCCTCTTACAAAACTAAATATCAGTAACGAATATATGTTCTCTTACATATCAAGCAATGACAAAATTGAACCTTTGCATGCTGATTACATTAATAATGTACTGAATCGAATTATTAAAAAGCATAAATTAAAACCAATTAGCCCACATGGGTTTAGACATACACATGCAACACTTATGTCTGAAATTGGAATCGATCCTTCTAATACATCAAAACGTCTCGGTCATGCAAGCAGTCAGATGACATTAGATGTCTATACTCACACCACAAAAACTGGTGAGAAAAACTCTATTGACAAATTTGCAGATTATCTCAATAAAGCAAAATAGAATTATGATTTTTAAAATTTTGAAGAGGTTATCAGAAGGTTATCACAAAGCTATTCTAGCTCAAAAATCGACAAAAAAGCACTTTGCAAAATCTTTGCAAAGTGCTTTGAAACGTTGATATAATCGTATTGATTAACGTTTTGAGAATTGTGATGCTTTACGAGCTTTCTTAAGACCTGGTTGGGGCACCACTTATTTCATCTAATTTCAAAGTTCTTTAAAATCAACGTTTTCATAAGTTTTTAAAAAATAAAATTTCAACTAATTTCAATCAGTTTGATTAAAATAAGGTAAACTTTCATTAAAAATAAGATAAAATCGAACCAGAATATCAAAAGTTTACCCTGTACAAAATTTATATATACCAGAACAACAACATAGAAAAGAGAGCTAGGCACTCTCTTTTTTTATCTATATTTTCGTTTTCCTGCCAATGCAAGGAGGCCAGTGCTTGCTCCAATTAGAGCTAGGAGGCCTGATTCTTTCTCTCCTGTATTTTGATAGTTATTTCTTAGATTCAGCTTTTGCGTTGGTAACTTTTGCAGGCACTTGATATACTTTATCAATTTTAATCATTATAAATATCATGTCGTGTTAGTCTATCTTCATAAATTACTTCTGCCATTAATTCACCAGATAAGTTCTTTTTTGCGTTAGAAACTAGCCAATCAAGAAGATATTCTTTGGTATAATTTCTACCAAACGCTTTGTTATACATATACATTGCATGTAAATTGTCTGAAGATTTTTCAATACAATCAAGCAATCCAAGTTCATTTAGATTTTGTGCTAAAATAATTGAATCTTTTTTTAGTAAATCCATGTAGACTTTTTTTCTATATATCTCATTGGTAATTGATTCCATTTTTTCTAAAACAATATCCAATACTATACTATTTTTCTTAGGTATTGTATTTATTTGATTATTTTTGAATTCTTTTTCATATCGTTTTAATTGTGATAATGATAACGAACCTGTCTTCTTTGTGTAAATATTATAATCGAAATATCTTTTCAAAAATTCTTCCATGCTAATTTTATCTTTTTTTCTCTGTTCATATAGAATTTCTGCCAAATTTTTTGAAATAAACTCTCGTTGCTTTTCTTCCTTTAAATCTCGAAAATAAAAATACATTAGCTTATCCTCTTATTCTTTTATATATTTCTAGTATAAAACATTTTTAAAAAAGTGTCAAAAGTTTCTAATTAAATGAACCTGGATTATGAATAAATGCCGTTTACAAAAGTATTCACTTATGGAATAATAGGCTCATAAGTTGGCCGACTTATAAATTAGTAGTTGCTGTCACTATTGCACTATCAACAGACAGTTTAGGCTTATCTGCCTATGTTGATGCTTATAGAAGCCATGGAGGTAATAATATGGCAATTCCAAGTTGGAAAAGAACTCTTGAAGAAGTTCTAAAACATAAAACACAAGCTACAATAATGAGTAGCGAGAAAACTGGAAACAAATATACAGTTGATGTAATTCCAGTTCTACAAGTAGTTTCAACTGGCTCCGTTGCAAACGTTGATGGAAAATTTAAATATTCAATCGTTGATACCAAAAACAATCTAGAATATACTATTAAAACAACAAATGCAGTTGATGTTAAATTTGGTACCATTCTTCATTTTAGAAATGTTCGAGGCGGTACTACATCAGGCGAACATGGTTGGTATGCTGCTGATTCCGTCACAATTGTTGAAAAATAAAGGGGAAATTAATATGGAAATTCACGAACTTATGAGAGCATTATTGCTACATAATCTTCATGCAAATGGTGTCTTACCCACCCTGGATATTTCACACAGAGAATACGACTTAAATTCTAATTCGTTTTTGCATATATTTACTGGGGAAGTTCTTGTTAGCGGAAGTAACCTACTTGAAATTTTGTCATCTAGCTGGTTTGATACCCACAAATTAACGGAAGCAATTTTACGGGATTTCGAAAAATATGAACCAGCTAAAAACCTACAAGTAAGTGCTGAACTCAATGATTCTCAGGTAGTTATCAGTTACTACATTACTGTGAGCATTTAATTTTTTGAGCAGCTGGTGTATATTTCAGCTGCTCTTCACTTTGAGGAGGAAAAATGTTTTACTTTTTATTCAATATTTTATTAGTATTTTTTCTTTGGTATGCTCTGATTTATTCATTTATTTTCTTAAAAAGACGAGCTGATTTTTTTACTGGTAAAGTAGTAAAAACAAAAAATTTAAAGGTAGTTTCTTTACAAATCTTACTATACCAGGTTGAAACGATTTTTCACTTGGCTAAATCTATATTTAATAAATTCCAAATCTACTTCGAAGAAAAAAATACTCATAAGAGAAAAATAATAGTTCTCCAAAATGTAGTGTACCATTTAAACCAGAATTTAAACAGAGATCTTGAAATCAAGACTGTTTCTCCTTCAACTAGTAACGGAGTCGGTGTTTGGATTTATCTAGTGAACAATTTAAATGATGATGAAAAATTCTCACTAGAAAACTACTTCATAGGAGTTATTTCTAAATACACTAGTGAGTTTGCATTGGATGTATTAACTGTTGAACAGGTCATAGGCGCTGGTTGGGTTGCTATATTCGATGTCAAAACAATCGAAGAGGCAACATACAATCGTATGGCAAGACAGACTGAAATCAATCAAGAAGAAGACTTCTAAGATGATTAAAAACGTTTTTGAAGTCAACAACAGAGGTCAACCCACTCCTGTTTCTATTGATATAGACAGACACTATGCCTGGGTCGTTGCTGGACCATCAGGAGTAGGCAAGTCTACGTTTTTACGCAGGCTCATAGGATTGATTTCCTTTTATGACGAAACTGCTGAAGCATATTTCATGGATTTTAAAGCTGATGAAGATATGTTTTCAATGACTGGAAATCATGTTGCTAGAAGTTTTGAATGCCTCGACTTGTTTGAGACTGTTTATAATCGTTTTAAAGCCAGACTTAATAAGCAAGAAGAAAACTCTCATAATCTTTACCTGATTTTCGATGAGTGGCAAGCTTTCCTAGCTTATCTAGAACAGACTGATAAGAAGAAACATAAAGATATTTTATCAAAAATGTTGATGATGAATAGCATGGGTAGAAGTCTAGGTTTACGAATTATTCTGTCTAGTCAGCGGTTCTTAATGGTAGATTTACCAGGTCGGTATAACTTCAACTGTATAATTTCATTATCTACTAGTTTTCTCATGTCTACGAATAACAGGCAACTCCTTTTTCCTGATATGGAAAAAGATGAAGTTGTAGTAAAACCTAGAGGATATGGCTATTTTCAGCTAGAAGGGGAACCTGTTAAGATGTTTCGCACTATTCAAGTAAGAGACGAAGAACGGTTAAACCAGCGGATACAAGAGCTATTTTCAAGATATAGCTAGCGATTTTTCTGCTACACTTGTTTGATGCGACACTGCCCTTGCAAATGGTTTCATCGGTATAGGTGTCGGCACGACCTCATTAGCAGAAAAATGCCTATTTGCAAGGGCTTGAGGGGTGGAGATTTTTTAAGCGCAACGATGCCAAAGGCAGGGAGTGAAGCGCCAAAAAATACTACCCCGTCCCTTGTTGAATTGGCAAGCGTTCTCGGTTCGATGGGGTTTCATCGGGCAGGAGAGGCTGGGGGTTGGGCAAAGCCCCTAGATAAGATTTATTGGGGTTACTACGACCCCCAATAAATCAATATTCAATAATCATAGAAAGAAGACAAAATGGCAAAAAAACAACGTTCTAATAAATGGGCTTTTCTCATCTATAAAGAAAGTGCTCCAGAAAATTATTTAGATATTTTCGAAGAGTTACACATTCCATTTATTCTTAGTCCTTGGCACGACAAGGATATAAACAAAGAAACGGGAGAATTTAAGAAAGCACATAAGCATGGAGCATTCTACTTTGATTCTCTCAAAAGCTACTCTCAGGTGTCAGAGTTTATCCAAGATAAACTAAACGGTCCTAGCCATGTGGAACCTGTCATGTCACCAAAAGGTATGTACGATTATTTCATACATGCAGAGAACCCTGAAAAAACTTTATACAGCATAGAGGATATTGAATCAGGTTGTGGATTCGAACTTGATAAGTTCTTGATAGAGCAAAATTCAAATTTATTTTTGGAAACTGTTATCGATGTAATTACCGATAACAATTTTACCGAGTTCGAAGACTTAGTTCACTACGCTAGGAACAAAGATATTTCACTACTGGGATTAATAATTGAACGAACCTACTTTTTTACAAAATTTTTAGATTCTAGACGTTATAATCCCCAAAACAATAAAAAAACCTCATCAGAAGATACTTTGGCGAGCAATTCTGATGAAGTAGGTACAGAAGATTATAAATCTCCTGATACTTCAATTGTAGCACAATAGGGAGGATATTATGCAAGTTATTTTACCAGATGAGCAAATTAATCAGATTCAGCACCTAATTTCTGAACTAATCAAGAAAGAAATTGAAATTAGGTTAAACAATAATAATCTTAACAGTCCGTTTTTAAATAAACAACAGGCTTGCCAATATTTGGGTATCTCAAACAATACTCTTGATAGTTGGATTAAACAAGGACTGCCTACAATAAAAATAGGCAAGACTATACGATTTAATAAAGAGGCCATTAATTCATGGCTTTACTCACAAAACTAGAAATATCTATATTTTTGTTTTATAATAGTCATGATATTTTCTGGTTCGATACACAACAAGGAGAATATCATGACTATCAGTAAGACAAAAAACGGAACTTATCGCTTAAAAGTCTATATCCCAATTGAAGCACGAATGCCACTTGGAATTGTCAATAGCAATTATTACGATAAGAGATTCAAAACGAGAAAGGAGGCAAGGCAAGCTGAGATAGACTTGCTTACCAAGTTAAATCAAATAGAGGATAATGAGTTTTCAGGACTAGCAAAAGGAGATATTCTTTTCTCAAACTTCTATAACAATATCTGGTGGGACTCTTATAAAGCAGGACAAACTACATCCACTTCTAAGCCACCAAGCAAGTCAACAATTGCTAATACCAAAACATGTTTTGAAAAGCATATACTACCACTTCTTGGCAACTATACGATTCAATTTTTAAACCAAAATAAACAGGTTATTCTAAATTTGATGACGGCAAAAGCTAACGAATATGCAAACTTCAAAACTTTACGAAGTTACGTTATTTCTATTTTTGATTGGGCGGAAGAACTTGAGTATATTGAATCAAATAGAGTTGCAAAAACTTTAAGACGAATTAAGGCTGTAAAAAAAATTCAACTTGCAGAATCAAAACGTGATGAAGATTTATATTTAACTCATGAGCAACTCCAAGAGTGGTTTTCAGCCTTTAAAGAGGATTTAGAGAATGATAAAATATCACTCAAAGATTACGTCCTTTTCTATCTCACTTTTTTCCTCGGAGATAGAAAATCAGAAACATATGCTCTCCAGTGGAAACATATCGACTTTTCAAAATCTCAGATTCAGTTAATTCAGGCTTTAGATAGATACGGACAAGTAAAATCTACCAAAGGAAATAAAAAAACAATCTTTTCTATTTCTAGTGACTTACTTCAACTTCTGACTTCATGGAAAAAACAACAAAAATATGAACTGGCAAAGTTTGGTATCATCAGTAATCCAGAACAATTCATCTTTACTTACATAGATACCAAAGGTAATATCAATAAACCTTTACATTCTGACTATCTCAATAATAAGATGAAAACTATCAGAAAGCGACACCCAGAGCTTACACACGCTACGCCACACAAACTACGTCATACGGGAGCAACGCTCGCTAAACAAGCAGGAATGAGCTTAGAAGCCATTTCTGAAGCTCTAACTCATAGCGACACAGGTACAACACAGATTTATGTCAATACTTCTAATGTAGTCCCTATGGCCGTCGGTGAATTTGCCTTACAGTCTCTAAAATAATAAGGTGAAAATAAGGTAAACTTTGAGGTGAACTTTTTCAAAAAACATAAAAAAAGCACCCATGAGGTAAACTCTTGAGTGCTTTGAAACGTTGATATAATCGTATTGATTAACGTTTTGAGAATTGTGATGCTTTACGAGCTTTCTTAAGACCTGGTTTCTTACGTTCAACTTTACGTGAGTCACGTGTAAGAAGTCCTGCACGTTTCAATGAATCGCGGAAGTCTGGGTCTACTTGAAGAAGGGCACGAGCGATACCGTGACGGATAGCTCCTGATTGACCTGCGTATCCACCACCTACAACGTTAACGAAAACGTCGTATGAACCTACAGTTGAAGTAACTGCGAATGGTTGGTTGATTACAAGACGAAGGTCAGCGTGTGGGATGTACTCTTCAACATCTTTTTTGTTAACAGTGATTTTACCAGTTCCTGGAACAAGGCGAACGCGTGCAACAGCGTTTTTACGACGTCCAGTACCTGCATATTGTGCTTGTGACATACTTTATTGTTCCTTTCCTTAGATAAGTCCTGAAATATCAAGGACTTCTGGTTGTTGTGCAGCGTGAGTGTGCTCAGCTCCAACAAATACTTTCAACTTCATACCTTGAGCGCGTCCAAGAGTATTGTGTGGAAGCATACCTTTAACTGATTTCTCGATCAAACGTACTGCATTTTTAGAACGAAGTTCACCTGCAGAGATTTGTTTCAATCCACCTGGGTGGTTTGAGTGAGTGTAGTAAATTTTATCAGTTGCTTTTTTACCAGTCAATTTAACTTTTTCAGCATTGATAACAATCACAAAGTCACCTGTATCAGTGTGTGGTGTAAATGTTGGTTTGTTTTTTCCGCGAAGTACGCTAGCAACTACTGCAGAAAGACGTCCAAGTGGTACATCAGTTGCGTCAACTACGTACCATTTACGTTCAACTTGGCCTGGTTTAGCCATAAATGTTGTTTTGTTCATGATTTCTCCTATATATAGTTCGATTTTTGTTTACGGTGATGGGTGTTCCTTCCCATCGAAAAGTATTTGGAAGGTTCCGGGGCCTTTCAAATGGGGTAAACAATACCGCCTACTATAATACCAAATTTCACCCCTAAAAGTCAATAGATATGAAAAATATTTTTCTGAATTCCACTCTTTTTATCTCTAAAAAACCTCGCTTTCGCGAGGCTCTTCTATTTATAAGATAAGGCACGTTTAAAGGTTTTCCAAGGACCTAAATCATCTGTCTGCAAAACGAGACTAGCATACATACGCCCGATAAAGACTGTTGCCGTTACTGCAAAAGCAATCGTAATAGCAAGCGAAATCCAAGCTTCTAACCCATTTGCATAACCATTAATAGCTCTAAACGGCATGAAGAAAGTCGAAATAAAGGGAATATATGAACCAATCTTCAAGATGAGATTGTCACCAGCTGCACCTAGAGCTGTCACTCCAAAAAAACCACCTATAATCAAAATCATCAAAGGCGACAAGGCTTTTCCTGCATCCTCAGGACGAGAAACCATAGAACCTAGGAAGGCTGCTAAAACAACGTACATAAAGAGGCTAACCAAGACAAACAATAAGGTGTTGAGCGAGAAAGCCTCTCCTATATGGTTTAAAATACCAGATTGTGCCAAGATTGGTAGGTCTTTAAAGAGAAGAATGGCAGCAAGTCCACCCACGACGTAAATGCCAATATGGGTCAAAATCACAAGAAGCAGAGCCAGCATGCGAGCGTAGAAATAATGACTAGCTTGGATACTAGAGAAGACCACCTCCATAATTTTGGTTCCTTTCTCGCTAGCCACTTCCTGAGCAGTGACACTAGCATAGGTAATCAAAATCATATAAAGGAAGAAACCAAGCCCTGCGGCAGCAATGGTTTGAACAATTTTTTTGTTTTCCTTGGATTCATCAATTTTCTCCGTAAAGTTAACTGTTTGTTCCAAGCGTTTTTCCTGTTCTTGTGACAAATTGGCTGCCGAACGATTGAGTTGATCTTGAAGCTCATTTAACTTGCTCGTTACTCCTAGCTTAATAGCACTCTCAAGAGAAGTTTCACCATGATAGACGGCCTTGAGGACGCTGTCCTCTTGGTCAATGGTTAGGTAACCCTTGATTTTCTCATCTTTGATAGCAGCTTGGGCACTGGCTTCATCCTGATAATCAAAGTTGATACCGTTGGTACCCTTAAGCCCATCTCCCACAGATGGCACAGTTGTTACTACTGCTATCTTACTATTCTTAGCAATAGAAGACCCTTGGAGATAGCCAATTCCTCCAGAGAGACCGATAAACAAGAATGGTGAAATCACCATAAAGAAGAAACTCCACGATTTGACATGTCGAAGATAGGTTTCCTTCATTACAACCCACATAGTTCTCATACTTCCACCCCTGATTCTAGTTTAAAGATTTCATCGATTGTTGGCGCTTGCTGGTCAAAGGTTGCGATATATTGCCCCTGAGTCAAGATTGGGAAGAGTTCCCTTCCAGCGCTCTCATCCTCCAAGATCAATTTCCAACTACCTTGTTTGGTCAAGCTCACCTGTTTGACATGAGGAAGATTTTCCAATTCTTCCTTGCTTCGTTCACTTGAAACAAAGAGACGCGTTTTCCCGTATTGATTGCGGACATCCTGAACTGGCCCATGCAAGACCACACGGCCATCTCGAATCATGAGAATATCGTCACAAAGCTCCTCGACGTTGGTCATGACATGGTCAGAAAAGATAATGGTTGCCCCACGTTCTTTTTCTTGAAAAATGACTTGCTTGAGCAATTCTGTATTGACTGGGTCCAATCCACTGAAAGGCTCATCCAAGATAATCAAGTCTGGCTCATGAATCAGAGTAATGATGAGCTGAATCTTCTGCTGATTTCCTTTTGACAGACTCTTGATTTTATCAGTCAGCTTCCCTTTCACTTCCAACCTCTTCATCCATTGAGGGAGTTTTTCCTTGATTTCTTTGGCATCCATACCCTTTAGAGTCGCCAAGTAGCGAACTTGTTCAAGGACTGTCAATTTAGGCATGAGACTGCGTTCTTCAGGCAAATAGCCAATCCGAGCATAGGTCTCTTGACGAATATCCTGACCATCTAGACTGATTTCTCCTTGGTATTCTAAAAACTTCAAAATACTGTGGAAAACCGTTGTCTTCCCAGCACCATTTTTCCCGACTAGTCCCAAAATACGACCTGGTCGCGCTTGAAAGTCAATACCAAACAAAACTTGCTTGGATCCAAAACTTTTCTCTAGACTTCTTACCTCTAGCATCTTTCACCTCCGAAATGTCTTGCACTCATTATACTCCTTTTTGATAGCCTTTACAATGATTTCTGTCCATTTTCATTATCCTCATTTTAGTAAAAAATCTTAGGGTACTTTGAGTTATGAGTACATTATACACTGGTAAGCTCCAATTTATCTTCTCTGTTCCTCAACTGTCTATTTTTGATCCTGAATTGTTATTTGAAAAGCAAAAATCCACCCCGAAGGATGGATTGATACTTTAACGCACTTCTGCGTTCACTTTTTCTTCGAGAGACGCTTGGATTTTTTCCATATAGCGTGCGACTTCTTCGTCCGTTAAGCTGTCTTCTGGATTTTGGAAGGTCAAGCTATAAGCCATTGACTTCATACCAAGTCCCAATTTCTCACCTGAGAAGACGTCAAAGAGTTTAATATCTGTCAAACGTTTTACGCCTGCAGCTTGGATCGCGTCCACAACTTCTTGGTGAGTGACTTCTGCCTTGAGGAGAAGGGCAACGTCACGGCTGACTGCTGGGAATTTGGTGATTTCCACAAATGGAGTAGCAGGTTGAAGGGCCACTTCGATTGCTGAAAGGTTAAGCTCAGCTACATACGTTTCTGGAATATCGTAGGCCTTAGCAGTGACTGGATGCACTTGTCCAAGGAAACCAAGAACTTGGTCACCGAGTGAAATCATAGCTGTACGTCCTGGGTGGAGGCTAGCTATTTCAGATGTTGCCGTATAGGTCACTTCTAGTCCCAAACGAGCAAAGAGGGCTTCAAGGATTCCTTTAGCATAGAAGAAATCAACTGGAACTGCTGCTGTTTGGAAATCTTTTTCAGCAACCAAGCCTGTCAAGGTAAAGGCAAAGCTGTTGATCTCATTTGGAAGTTCTTCTTTTGGATTACCTGTTTGTTCGAAGACTTTTCCAATCTCATAAAGGGCCAAGTTTTTGTTCTTACGAGCCACATTGTAGGCAACGGTATCAAGGATACCAGAAATCATATTTTGACGGAGGACAGAACGGTCCACTGTCATTGGCCACATGAGTTCAGTAAGGTTACTTGGTTGAGCCGTAAACTCAACTGCTTTTTCAGGAGTTGTTAGAGCATAGGTGATGATTTCTGTCAAACCTGCTCCTTCAGCAATAGTACGAACTTGACGGCGGAGCTTTTGTGTCGCAGTCAATTCACCTGCTGTACCATCGTCTTTTGGAAGGCTGGTTGGCAAGCGGTCATATCCGTAGATACGAGCGATTTCTTCAAAGAGGTCTGCTTCGATAGTGATATCCCAGCGACGACGTGGAACGCTGACTGTAAAGCTGTCTGCATTTCCAGAAAGACCAAAGCCAAGACGACGGAAGACGTCTTCTACATCCGCGTAAGAAAGTTCTGTACCAAGGACACGGTTAACATCAGCAAGAGTTGAAGAAACTTCCACATCAGAGGTATCAAGTTCACCCGCTGAAACGATACCCTTACGCACAGTCGCACCTGCAAGCTCTGCAATCATGCTAGCTGCCGCATCAAGAGCTTCGTTAACAGTTGCCACATTGATCCCTTTTTCAAAACGAGAAGATGACTCAGAACGAAGGTTGAGGCGACCGCTGGTCTTACGGATAGATTTGCCATTGAAAACAGCAGCTTCAAGGACAACACGACTAGATTTCTCAGAAATTTCTGTTGTTTGACCACCCATAACACCTGCAAGAGCAACTGGCTTGTCAGCGACAGTGATGACTAGGTCATTTGTTTCCAAGTCACGTTCTTCACCATCTAAAGTCACCAATTTTTCACCAGCACGCGCTTCACGTACACGGATCTCACTCCCTTCAAAGGTATCCAAGTCAAAGGCATGCATTGGTTGACCAAAGTAGAGAAGGATGTAGTTGGTCACATCCACTACGTTATTGATTGGACGGATTCCTTCGTTCATAAGAAGATTTTGCAACCATTGTGGACTTGGTGCGATAGTAACATTATCCAAGATACGAGCAGCATAGTAAGGCGCCTTGTCTGTCTCGATGCCCACAGAAAGAGCATCTGCTGCAGCTTGGTCAGTTTCTGAAAGAGTAAATTCTTTAAAGTTGACTGCCTTATCATAGATAGCTGCTACTTCGTGAGCCACCCCACGCATAGAAAGGGCGTCTGCACGGTTTGGTGTGATAGAAAGTTCGATGATTTCATCATCCAAGTCTAAGTATGAGAAGACTTCATCCCCAGGAACAGCATCTTCTGGCAAGATTTGGATGCCATCTGCGAATTCCTTAGGCACAACTGAATCAGAAATTCCCAATTCACCAAGCGAACAGATCATTCCAAGTGACTCAAGACCGCGGATTTTCCCTTTTTTGATTTTGTAGTTGTCAGCGATACGAGCTCCTGGAAGTGCCACCATGACCTTGATACCAGCACGCACATTCGGTGCACCACAGACGATTTGACGGGCTTCTTCTTCGCCAACGTTAACCTGACAAACATGGAGGTGAGTTTCTGGCACATCTTCGCAAGACAAGACCTCACCGACGACAATTTTTGAGAGACCAGCAGCCGGTGATTCGACACCTTCTACCTCGATCCCTGTAGTTGACATTTTTTCAGCCAACTCTTGTGATGGTACATCAATGTCCACCAATTCTTTTAACCATTTATAAGATACAAGCATAATTTATTTCTCCAGAATGACAGTTGTCACTCTAGTTCTTTTCCTTTCCTATCATTTCAATAGAAGAATCATCTTCTTACCTTAATTTCTTTCTCAGTAACCAATCCGTATCTACTTTTTGACCAACCATAAAATGATGTTGGCTAAATTTTTCAAAACCATATCGATTATAAAACGCTTGAGCTTTTGTATTATGCTCCCAAACACCTAACCAAGCCCAAGAAAAACTATTTTTTGTAGCAAGTTCAAGAGCGAATTCAAACAGTTGCTTACCGAATCCAAATCCTTGAAATTTTTGTAGCACATAGAGGCGTTGAATTTCAAAAGCACCCTCTAATTCTCTCTCAGTCTGAGCACTTCCCCAGTTGACTTTGAGAAAACCAGCTATCTCCTCTTCATGCATAATGAAATAGGTTTCGGATTCTGGATTTTCCAACTCAGTTGACAAAACTCTCAGACTATAAGCCTCTTCAAAGTATTCCTGTAACTGCTCTTCTGTATTATCATGAGCAAATGTTTCACGAAAGGTTTGTTTGGCAATTTTAGCCAACACCTCAACATCTGCCATTTCTACTTTTCTAATCATTATTTAAACTGTTCTGAGAAGCGGACATCTCCTTGGTAGAATCCACGAATATCGTTGATTCCGTAACGGAGCATAGCTACACGCTCTTGTCCAAGACCAAAGGCAAATCCAGAGTAAACAGTCGCATCGATACCACTCATTTCAAGGACACGTGGGTGAACCATACCGGCACCCATAATTTCGATCCAACCAGTTTTCTTACATACGTTACAGCCTTCTCCGCCACACTTGAAGCAAGAAACATCCACCTCAACAGATGGCTCTGTGAATGGGAAGTAGGATGGACGCAAACGAATTTGACGCTCTTCACCAAACATTTTTTGAACGATCAATTGAAGGGTTCCTTGAAGGTCAGCCATAGAGATGTTTTTCCCAACAACCAAGCCTTCGATTTGGTGGAATTGGTGACTGTGGGTTGCATCGTCTGTGTCACGACGGAACACACGCCCTGGTGAGATCATTTTCAAAGGACCTTTAGAGAAATCATGGGCATCCATAGCACGCGCCTGAACTGGAGACGTGTGAGTACGGAGTAAGATTTCTTCTGTGATATAGAATGTGTCCTGCATATCACGAGCTGGGTGGTCTTTTGGAAGGTTCATACGTTCAAAGTTGTAGTAGTCTTGCTCCACTTCAAAACCATCCACGACTTGGTAACCCATACCGATGAAGATATCTTCGATTTCTTCACTGGTTTGGGTCAAAACGTGACGATGACCAGTCGCAACTGGACGACCTGGAAGCGTCACATCGATACTCTCACTAGCCAGTTGAGCCGCGACTTTCTTTTCTTCCAAGAGCTTAGCTGTTTCTTCAAAGGCTGCTGTCAAGACATCACGAGCTTCATTGACGTGTTTCCCGATGATTGGACGCATCTCAGCAGAAACATCTTTCATCCCTTTGAGGATTTCAGTGAGCGAACCCTTTTTACCAAGGACTGAGACACGCAAATCTTGCATCTCTTTTTCATTTTCAGCAGTAATCTGCTTCAAGCTAGCCAGCGTTTCTTCGCGAAGCGCTTTTAATTGTTCTTCAATAGTTGACATAATTCCTCCATCAGTCGCTCGTAGATAAAAAGAAAACCACATGCCAAAAACTCCACTCGGAGCGTTGACACGCGGTACCATCCGTTTTCATCTGACAAGTCAGACCTTCATTTCTAAATCCATGCGCAAGTGAATTCACCCAGCTTTCATATAGAGAGCTTGCAGTCACGGCTCTCCTCCCTGATATACTTCCCTTGAGTTACTAGTCTTGCGGATTCCTATTCAATTACTACTTAGTTTATCAGATTTTTACCATTCTTGCAAGACCTATCTCACTTCTGCTTGCTTTTAAATCGCCATTGGAAGCGAAGCTTGTCATAGAAGGGAAATTCGATAAACAAGACTCCCAAGCCCACACAGAGACTGGCAAGAACGTCTGATGGATAATGAACTCCCAGATAGACCCTTGATACCAACACACTGACTAGGTAGAGAGCAAGGACGATTTGCACGATTTTTCTCCAGACTGGATTTTTAATCCGTTGACTGAGGATGACAATCAGAGTGCCGACCATCAAGGTTACAGCCAGAGAATGCCCACTTGGAAAAGAAAATCCCTTCTCCTCTACCAAGTGTAAAATAGCTGGTCGTGGGCGCTGGTAGATATTTTTAAAGGTCACGATTAAAAGACCTGCTAAAGCCAGATTTCCCAGCATGAAGAAACTTTCTATCTTCCATCGCTTACGATAAAAGACAAAAGCTGTAATGACAACCCAAGTGATAATCACTGGGATATCAATCAGGCGTGTAATGGCTCGGAAGAGAATAGTCAAATAATCTGGCAAGTCTCCTCGAACGGCAGTCTGTATCGGTTGGTCAAAACCGACCAGCGTTTCAGGATAAAATTTGACCATGTAGCCAAGAATAACGAAAAGTAAAAGGGCAAAACTGCCCTTCATTAAAAATGTTTGTTTATCTTTCATAGTGTTTTAAGGTTGGTTTCAAGAGAACGTACAACAACCAGAATGAAACGGAAAAGATTACACCCTCAATCAAGTTAAAAGGCAACACCATAGTCATTAGGTAGTTGGAAAGTCCCAAAATTTTTCCAATATCAAAGTTAGCAAACTTAGCGTACAAAGGAACAGCATAAACATAGTTGAGAACCAACATAGCCACGGTTAAACCAATAGTCCCAGCTAGAGAGCCTAGTAGGAAACGAAGGCTTGTCCGTTCCTTTTTCCAAATCAAAGCAAATACGATGACAAAAACTCCTAAAGCTACGATATTCATCGGCAAGCCAATATAAGTATTCACTCCCTGACTGTTAAGAAGCAGTTTCAAGAGTGAGCGAAGCAAGAGAACTCCTAGAGCAGCAGGCAAATCCATGACCACCAAGCCCACAAGGACTGGCAAAATACTAAATTCAATCTTGAGGAAGGACGCCGCTGGTAAAAGCGGAAAGTCAAAGTACATCAGCACAAATGAGATGGCTGATAAAATCGCAATGGTCGAAAGTCGACGTGTGTTTGTCATAACAGGTTCCTCCAATTTTCTATAAAATCAGAAGAAGTTAGAAAGGATTCCTCTATCTATTCTCACTTTTTATATCTCAAAAGTTCCCTCTCACTCTATTAAAGAAAATAAAAGCAAGCGGTTACAATTTAGCTATAAATCTATCAGAACAGACAAAGCTATTCTTTCGTCTTCTCCCATCCAGACTATACTGTCGGTTGTGGAATCTCACCACATCAGCTTGCGCTCGCGGACTTATTTAGCTAAGATATTTTAGATTTATCTAGGCGTCGCAGTCGAAGATAATACTTAAAGTATATCGAGACAAGACAACGACGAGAAAGCTAAAATAGATAGTCAAATTTACCGCCGGTCGGGAATTTCACCCTGCCCTGAAGACTCTTTTATCATAACAAAAAACGCTTGCAAGCGCAAGCATTTTGTTCATTTTCATTTTCATTTTTTATTTCAATTTATCCACTTCATAGGTATGAACAAGCTCAAGACCTGCAAAGTT
>NZ_JAJNSA010000034.1:0-25163 GCF_027497875.1 Streptococcus sp. SM3
AACAAAAACAATGTCGAAATGGGTAAACCAGTCGACAATGTACGAAAATTAATCCAAACTATTGAATTCCCAGGAAACACACTTGTTTCTGTTGGTTCTAACAAACAAGGTGCAAAATTCGACGGAGCTCAAATGTCTACAAACACACATAACCGTGGAGACTATCATTTAGACTTGAAAGAAGGCAAGATGAATGAATATACTTACGGCTTCATGTATGGATTTGTTTCTTCTAATGAATTAGCAGCATCTGTTTGGAGTAACTCTCAATTTACATACAGAGGAAATGACTTTGCACGTTTAACAACAGCGTTAGAACGTGTAGAAGGCGTAAACTACTTAGGTATCCAAAGCTCACCTTACTGGTACCAACGTGCTTATAAGAACTTAGTATTCCCAGAATACACATTAGAATTACCAAGTTCTAAAGTAGTCATCACAAAAGACTTAAACAAAGATAATGTTGTGGACTGGCAAGATGGTGCGATTGCATATCGTAATATCATGAACAATCCAAAAGGAGCAGAATCTGTTCCAGATTTAGTAGCGTATCGTATTGCGATGAACTTCGCATCTCAAGCGCAAAACCCATTCTTAATGACATTAGATGGTATTAAGAAGATTAACTTACACACGGATGGTTTAGGCCAATCAATCCTACTTAAAGGGTATGGTAGTGAAGGTCACGACTCAGGTCACTTAAACTATGCGGATATCGGTAAGAGAATCGGTGGCGTTGAAGACTTCAAGAAATTATTAGCAAGAGCAAAAGAATACGGAGCTAAAATCGGTATTCACGTCAATGCTTCTGAAACATATCCTGAATCTAAATACTTCAGCGAAGCGATTTTACGTAGAAACTCTGACGGAACATATATGTACGGTTGGAACTGGTTAGACCAAGGTATCAACATCGATGCAGAATATGACTTAGCTCATGGACGTTTGGATCGTTGGAAAGAGTTAAGAGAAAAACTAGGTGCTGACTTAGACTTCATTTATGTGGACGTTTGGGGTAACGGACAATCAGGAGATAACACTGCTTGGCCAACTCACGTACTTGCTAAAGAATTAAACTCTCAAGGATGGCGTATGGCTATTGAGTGGGGCTTCGGTGCGGAATATGACTCAACATTCCAACACTGGGCAGCTGACTTAACTTACGGTGGATATACATTGAAAGGTATTAACTCAAATATCACTCGATTCATCCGTAACCACCAAAAAGACTCATGGGTAGGTGACTATCCAAGCTACGGTGGTGCCGCTAACTATCCATTACTAGGTGGATATAACATGAAAGACTTCGAAGGATGGCAAGGTCGAAGCGACTACGAAGGATATATTCGTAACCTCTTCGAAAATAACATTATGACGAAGTACTTCCAACACTACAAAGTATCTAAATGGGTAAACGGTAACCCAGTTGCAATGAGCGACAATGGTCAAAACTACAAGTGGACTCCAGAAATGGAAATTCATTTAACAAATGACAATGGGGACGAAGTGAAGATTGTTCGTCAATCAAACGACCCTAACAGCCCAGACTACCGCAAACGTGTAACAACATTAAACGGTCGTGTGATCGAAAATGGTGGAAGCTACTTAGTACCATGGAACTGGGATGAAAATGGGAAAGCTTTAACAGGCGACAAAGAAAAGATGTACTTCTACACAACTGAAGGTGGAACAACTGAATGGACTCTTCCAGAAGATTGGACTGGAGATAAAGTATACCTTTATCGTTTAACAGACCAAGGTAAGAAAGATGTTGTAGAATTAACAGTTGGCGCAGACCGTAAGATTCAAATTACGGGAGAAGCGAACCAACCATATGTACTTTACAAAGCTCCTCAAGGCAAGAAGACAATGGTATGGAGTGAAGGTCTACACATCTATGACCAAGGTTTCAACAGCGGAACATTAAATCATTGGGAAAAAACTGGTGACAGCGCTCATGCTGAAATCGTGAAATCTCAAGGAGCTAACGAAATGTTACGTATTCAAGGAAACACTGAACGTGTGACATTGAAACAACGCTTAACAGATTTAAAACCAAATACAAGATATGCTGTTTATGTAGGCGTGGATAACCGAAGCGATGCACGTGCAGATATCACAATCCGTGTAGGCGACAAAGTAATTTCTAACTACACAAACAAATCAATTGCGAAGAACTATGTACAAGCACATGCGCATAACACACTTAAGAAGAACGCAACTGTGGATAATACAAGTTACTTCCAAAATATGTATGTATACTTCACAACAGGCGAAGATGTTTCTAATGTGACATTAGAACTTGGACGTGATGCAGATGCAGCAGCAACTTACTTCGATGAAATTCGTGTATTTGAAAACCAATCTGTAATGTATAACGAAAAACACGATACAGGAAATGGTAAATTCAAACAAGACTTTGAAGAAGTGCCTCAAGGTATCTTCCCATTCGTAGTCGGCGATGTTGAAGGCGTACAAGATAACCGTACTCACTTATCTGAAAAACACGAACCATATACTCAACGTGGATGGAATGGTAAGAAAGTCAACGACGTTATCGAAGGTAACTGGTCATTGAAGACAAATGGTTTAACAGGAAATGACAAACTCGTTTACCAAACAATTCCACAAAACTTCCGCTTCGAAGAAGGTAAGACTTATAAAGTAACCTTCGATTATGAAGCAGGTTCACATGGAGCATACTCATTCGTAATCGGTAATGGCGAAAATACTCGTCGTAGTAAATTAACGAAATACGATTTAGAAAACACTTGGGAAAATTCATCAACTCCTAAGAAAGTAAGTTTCTATGTAACAGGTGAAAAGGGTGGAAATACTTGGATTGGTATTTATTCAAATGCGCGTGGTGCAGATACTAAAGGAGATTCAAACAATAACGAAATCAACTTCAAAGGTTATAAAGACTTCATGTTAGATAACCTTGAAATTGAAGAAATCAAGTTAACAGGTAAGATGCTCATCGATGAAGCATACGAAAAGAATACTCCAGTCGTAAATGGCAACTACAAACAAGATTCATTAAATGCTTATAAAGACGCTGTAGCAGCTTTATTAGAAGCGGACGATAATATTAGTGTGGATGATGCTAAAGCTCTGATAGAACGCGTTAACGAGGCTAAAGAAAAACTTGCTGTGAAACGTAGCGCTCCAGATTGGGACGATATCCATGATCTTGATGCTCCTTATGAAGAAGCAGATAATGTATGGTATGCATTTGATGGCAATACAAATACTTTATGGCATACACCTTATGGAGTGAATAGCTTAGGAAAACCATTAACAGTAGAGTTCAATAATCCGATGGAATCAACTCGCTTTGAATATGTTCCTCGTCCTTCAGGTCCAAACGGACGTGTGATGAGCGGTAGCCTTACAGTGATTGATGAAAAAGGACAAGAACATAACTTTAGCTTTACTGGATGGGAAAATAATGCGAAAACAAAAGTGATTAACTTCGATGCTCCAATCAAAGTGAAGAAAGCAATCTTTACTGGTAACGAAACATACGGTGATCCTGGACATATTTCAGCAGCGGAATTACGCTTCGTCCTTCCAATTGAAGATGATAAACCATTAGATGAAGCTGCATACAATGCTGAAGTAGAACGTGTTCGTAAGATTGATCGTCAAGATGCGAAAGAATACTTGGCAGCTGTTGAAGCGTACAAGAATGGTCTTGCAGAACATAACATATTAACTCCAAACGGACTTGATAAATTGGTAGAAGGCTTGAAAGAAATTAAAGAAACTGAAGAGCCAGCTCCAACTCCAGCTCCAGCTCCAACTCCAACTCCAGCTCCAACACCAACACCAGAACCAGTTCCAAATCCAGAGCCAACACCAACTCCAGAACCTGAAGTACTAACAAGTAAGGGAGATCAAGAACCACCAGTAGTTGAAATTCCTGAATTTACAGGTGGTGTTAATGCGGCAGAAGCGGCTGTTAATGAAGTTCCAGAATACAAAGGCGGCGTGAATGCGGCAGAAGCAGCTGTCAATGAAGTTCCAGAATACAAAGGTGGCGTCAATGCGGCAGAAGCAGCTGTCAATGAAGTTCCAGAATACAAAGGTGGAGCCAATGCAGTAGAGGCCTTAGTTCATGAATTGCCAGAATATAAAGGTGGGGCGAATGCAGTAGAAGCCTTAGTTCATGAATTACCAGAATATAAAGGTGGGGCGAATGCAGTAGAAGCCTTAGTTCATGAATTACCAGAATATAAAGGCGGAGCTAATGCAGTAGAAGCTTTGGTAAACGAAAAGCCAGCCTACACAGGGCTATTGGCTACAGCAGGCGATCAACCAGCACCAACTATTGAAAAACCTGAGTATCAGATTAGTCAATTGGGCCAAGGTAAACTTGCAGAATCTAAAACTTCAGTTTCAACAGAAGATAAGAAGAGATTGCCAGAAACGGGAGAAAGCCAATCTGATACAGCTATCTTCCTAGCTAGCATCAGTCTCGCCTTATCTGCTGCTGTCCTTGCGACAAAACGAAAAGAAAATTAAAGAAGACTGAATTTTAGAACTTACAGGAACTAGAATTCAGACAGAAATAACTTAGTTGGAGAGAACCTCTAGGTTCTCTCCATTTTCAAATCAAAAATGAGACCGCTTACTGTAATAAGTGGGAGAAAGGAATAGGAGAAAGATGGATAGACATTTTTTTGAAAGACGTTGTCACTATAGTATTCGAAAATTTGCAATTGGTGCAGCCTCTGTAATGATAGGTGCTAGTATCTTTGGTGCAAATGTAGTGCAAGCTACAGAGACAGTTGGAACACCTGAGAAAGAAGGAACAATCACACAAGCTCAGCCACTAGATAAGTTGCCGGACGATTTAGCAGCTGTTTTAAAGAAAGCTGAATCAGAGGCAAAGGCAGATGCAGGTCATGAAGAAAATCATGAAAATACTGCAGGAACAAGTCCTGCAGCAAGTGAAGAAACAAGCCCAGCAACAACTCCAGCAGCTCCCAAACCAGCTGAGACTCTGAAGCCGGTTGAAACACCAAAAGCAGATTCTAAACCTGTAGAACCAGCTACACCTACAATCAAACCAGTTGAAAAGCAAATTGAAGATAGAGAAGATCGTAACCACTTAGAAGGTGTCACTGTTCAAGTAAACGATTCAGAAACTGGTACTCCTTATACTGCTGACAAGGCAGTGGACGGTAATCCTGATACTCGTTGGGCAACAAATCAAAATATTGACAAACCAACTTTCGAATTAACTCTTCCCAAGACTACACTTATTAGACATGTGGAAATTGATTGGGATCGTCGCGTTCGCAATGGTCAAAATGATCCAAATATCAAATCTTGGAGTCTCTACTATGCAGGTCAAGATGATGTAAATGCTAGTGGAGAAAAACAATGGAAACTAGCTCATACCAAGACTGGAGAACCTGTTTTAGATGAGAAAGTTGACTTAGCCAATAGTATTCAAGCTAAATATCTCAAGTTAGAAATCAATGACTATCAAGCGGGCACAATGGGCTGGAGAAACGTTGGTATTCAAGAAATTCGAGCTTATTCAAATATCCCTGATACAAGTAAGGTAACGGATATCCGTCAGGTTACAGAATTGACTATATCTAAAGACGGACAGTCTCTTGTCTTGCCAACTCTACCAGGAAAAGTCAGTCTTATCGGTAGCAACAAACAAGGTGTGATTGACCTTCAAAATCATATTTATAAACCTTTGACTGATCAACGCGTTAAGGTTATGGTAGAGCAAATTAAAGATTCACATACCTTTACTAAAGAATTTGAAGTAGTCATCAAGGGCCTACATCAGGACGAAGGTGTGGGTGTCAAACCAAAAGTAGCACCAGCTGTTCAACAATGGTATGGAAAAGAAGGTCAATCTTCTATCACTTCAGATACAGTTCTTGCGACGGGGGATTCCGGCTTTGAACAAGCAGCAACCTTCTACCAGTCAGACCTTGCCAGCCGTGGATTGGAACTTGCGACAGGTGACAAGCAGGCTCAAAAACGAATTGAATTTAAAAAAGTTGAAAATAAGGGGTATGGTAAGGAAGGCTATGGCATCATGATTCAAGATGGTGTCATTACCATCGAAGCTGCAACGAACACAGGAGCCTTCTATGCTACTCGTACTCTTCTTCAAATGGGGGAAAGCAATCTCCAAAATGGAGAAATTCGTGATTTCCCAAGCTTCAGTCACCGTGGCTTTATGCTAGATACAGGTCGTAAATTTATTCCTTATGACACCCTTGTAGACATCATGCTTAACATGGCTTACTACAAGATGAACGACTTGCAGTTGCACCTCAACGATAACTATATCTTCCTAAAGGAACACTTGGCAGGTAAGAATCTAACACAAGAAGAAGAGCTTAAGTATGTTCTAGAACATGCTAAGACAGGTTTCCGTGTAGAGACAGATATTGTCGGTAAGAATGGTCAAAAATTAACATCAGACGAGCACTATACTAAAGAAGAGATGCAAAATCTGATTAAACTTGCTAAGGCCTTGCATATCAATCTAGTACCTGAAATTGACACACCAGGTCATGCTCTGTCATTTGTCAAAGTTCGTCCAGACCTCATGTATCAAGGTAGCCTGAGCGATTACAGAGGTAAACATAATGTAGAGCGAGTAGCCATGCTCGATCTAGATAATAAATACGATGAAACGCTGGCTTTTGTCAAATCAGTTTATGACAAACTTCTTGATGGTCCAGATGCACCACTTCATGGGGTATCTACTGTTCATATCGGAACGGATGAATACTACGGAAGTAGAGAAAGCTATCGTCGTTATGTAAATGACCTTATTAAATACATTAAAGGGAAAGGCTATACACCTCGTATTTGGGGATCGCTCAGTGCGAAACGAGGTAAAACAGCGGTTGATTGGAAAGATGTAGAAGTTGATATCTGGAGTATTGGCTGGCAGCAACCAAAAGAAGCTATTGCTCAGGGAGCTAAGATTATTAATATCACAGATATCCCAACATATAGTGTTCCGAATGGTGATAGTCGTCAAACAGCTTATGGTGACTATGCTAACTATGAAACACAATATAATAGGTGGACACCAAATGATTTCCGAACAGGTCATGGTCCACTTCTAGAAGCATCCAATCCAAATGTAATTGGTGGTGGCCACGCAGTTTGGAATGACAATATTGATCTTCATGAGACAGGTTTGACATCTTATGATATCTTTAAACGCTTCTTTAAGAGCATGCAAACAACTGCAGAACGCACTTGGGGATCTGACCGTGCGGCTGCGACCTTTGCAGAACGTACCCTACCAACGAGCCCTTATGCACCACAGTCAAATCCTGAAAAAGAGATTGATCAAAGTGATTTGTTTACTATCAATCCTGAAACAGTGAAGAACTATGCAAGCAAGAAGGTGAAGACAAGCGAGCAAGGATTGGCTTTTGAGAAAGACAGTAGTATTGAAGGCTTGGTAGGTGACGTTGGTCCAAGTCATGTCTTGAAGTTTGATGTAACTGTCACTGGAGACGGTGAACAAACCTTCTCAACAAGTGGAGACAACCGTATCTATCTAGCTGATAAAGACGGCTATCTTGCTTATCAATTTGAACAGTTCCATATCCAATTCAAGAAAAAACTTGAAAAGAACAAACGTTATCAAATCTCTATTGTGACCAAACCACAATCAACGGAATTCTATGTGGATGGTGAGAAGATCGAACGTATCGCGAATCCAGCTCACCCTCGCTTTGCTCACAATAGCTTGGTTCTACCGCTTGAGAGCATCGGTGGGTTCAAAGGGATTTTACATAGTGCAGAGTTGTCAGCTAAACCATTTGTAAATCCTCGTTTGATTCCAACAGATCATTTCACAGTTTCTGCAACTAGTCAAGAAACACCAGGAACAGCGACTGAAGGTACTGTTGAAAAAGCCTTTGACAATGATCCAAATACCTTCTGGCATACTAAATGGACTGGTGATACTGCTCCGTACACTCTTTCTATGACCTTGAAAGAAGCAGAAAAAGTCAATGGTTTGACTTATCTCCCACGTCCAGGTGGTGGAAATGGGGTCGTGACTCGCTACGAAATCTACGCACAAAAAGATGGCCAAATGGTCAAGGTTTCAGAAGGAAACTGGGACAACAACGCTCAAGAAAAAACAGTCAACTTTACGGCGGTTCATACCAACAAGATTGAGTTGAAAGTTCTATCAGGTGTTGGGGGCTTTGCAAGTGCAGCTGAAGTTCATCTATTGAAGCCTATCAAAGAGGGACAAGAAACACCAGAACCAGAACAACCATCTACACCTGAAACTCCAAAAGTCGAGCAAACAGGTGATGGAACAGTTGAACTAGCGGATCAATTCACTGCAAGCAAACCAGCTAGCGAAGATAGTATTGCAGCTGCCAGCAAGAGCGCAGATTATCTCAAGAAAGAGTACAAGGTCTTCCCAACTCCACAAAAAGTGACTTA
This sequence comes from Streptococcus sp. SM3, assembly GCF_027497875.1. The sequence goes on from NZ_JAJNSA010000034.1 coordinate 8,467, forward strand.
TGGAGAAGGAGTAACAGCTCTTCGTAAGCAAGTAAATCTGGTAATGGGAGATCAACTCGATGTCTATACTCGTAATCGCTTGAAGAGTGTCTTGCAGGACAATCAAGTATCCTACACTACTAGTCAATCAGCAGTTGCTGGCGCGACTAATATCTATCTTGGAATACACGGACGCGGTTCACAAGCAGAACAAAACATGTCTAAGGTTTCAGCAGGATTATTTGACAAGATTGATGCTTATGCTCTGACCATCAAAGATAACTCAATTTCCATCGTCGGAAAAGACACGGATGCGGTCTTCTATGGTTTGACAACCTTGAAACATATGATCAAGGAAAGTCAAGTTCCAGTTCTTCGCAATGTGACAGTGGAAGATTACGCTGAAATCAAGAATCGTGGTTTCATCGAAGGTTACTATGGAAATCCATGGTCTAATGCAGATCGTGCTGAACTCATGCGTTTTGGTGGCGATTTGAAATTGACCCAATACTTCTTCGCACCAAAAGATGATCCATATCACAACAAGAAATGGCGTGAACTTTACCCAGAAGAAAAACTAGCTGAAATTCGTGAACTTGCTCGCGTCGGAAATCAAAGTAAAACTCGCTATGTTTGGACCATTCATCCATTCATGAACAACCGTATCCGATTTGGTAATGAAGCGCATTACCAAGAAGACTTGGCAACCATCAAGGCTAAATTTACCCAGTTGATGAAAGTGGGTGTCCGTGAATTTGGTATTCTAGCCGATGATGCACCAAGCCCAGTTGGAGGCTACAATAGCTACAACCGCTTGATGCAGGATATGACCAACTGGTTGACAGAAATGCAAGGAACTTATAGTGGACTTCGCAAAGAAATGATCTTTGTTCCAGGTCAGTATTGGGGTAATGGGCGTGAAGCAGAGTTGAAATCTCTAAATGAAAATCTCCCAAGTTCAACCTCTATGACTTTGACGGGTGGTAAGATTTGGGGTGAAGTTTCTGAAGGCTTCCTATCAACTCTCAAGAACAATCTAACTGCAGGTGGTAAAACTTATCGTCCAGTATCACTTTGGGTGAACTGGCCAGTTACAGATAACTCTAAACAACACTTGATTCTAGGTGGTGGTGAGAAATTCCTTCATCCGAATGTAGATCCAAGCTTGCTGTCTGGTATCATGTTGAACCCAATGCAACAGTCTGAACCATCTAAGATAGCCCTCTTCGCTGGAGCTCAATATACATGGAAACAGTGGAAATCAGAAGAAGAAGCTAAGAAACTCAATGACATTGCCTTCAACTTTGTTGAAAATGGTCATTTTGAAGATAGCAAGGTATCAGCAGCCTTCCGTGAACTTGGTAAGCATATGATTAACCAAAACATGGACGGTCGTGTTGTTAAACTAGAAGAATCAGTTGAATTAGCTCCAAAATTGACAGACTTCATGACTAAGCTCAAAGCGGGTCAGGATGTAACTGCAGAGCGTGTAGCCTTGCGTGCAGAATTTGCCAAGATTAAAGAAGCAGCTGAGCTTTATAAAGCATCAGGCGATCAAAAGATGGTTGCACAAATCCACTATTGGTTGGATAATGCAATCGACCAAATGAATGCCCTTGATGCCTTCCTAACAGGAACAGAGGCCATGGCTACAAATGATGCAGCCAAACTTTGGGATAGCTACTATAAAGGTTTGAAATTGTATGAACAGTCTCAAACTCATACCTTCCATTATGTAGACCATCTTGAAAAGGCTGAGTTGGGTGTTCAACATATCCGTCCATTTATCCTATCTTTGAAAGAAGTTCTAGCGTCTGAAGTTCAAAAAGTCTTGTATCCAGATCAAATCATTAGCACCTTTATTACCAATCGAACAGGTGTAGAAGGTGGTTCGGCAGAAGTAACGGATGGTGACTTGGCAACTCATGCTTTGATTAAATCACCAAATAGCATCAAGACAGGTGATTATATCGGTATGAAATTCAACAAACCGGTAGATATCCAAACCTTGACCTTTGCTATGGGAACTCAGGCAAATCCACGTGATACCTTTAGTAAGGCTGAAGTGCAGTATTTGGATGAAAATGATAACTGGGTAACCTTGAAAGAGCCAACTTATGTTGGTAATGAGTCACTTGTTCAGTTTGAAAATCTTAACATCAAAGCTAAAGCAGTACGTATGATTGCTACAGAAGATCGTGATGACACCTGGTTTGCAGTTCGCGAGATTGCAGTAAATCGTCCAGTAGAGAACGCTCGTAAACAACAAACTGCTACAATTAGCCTCAGCTCAAATCTAGTTTATAAATTGAGAACATCAGCAAGTCAAATTACTGATGGTAAAGATAATACAGAAGCTATGATGGCAAATGCTGACGGCAGCAATACGACTCCAGTAGATGCCTGGGCACAACTTGACCTAGGTGAAGTCAAGTCAGTCACTAAAGTTCGTCTTCGCCAAGGAACTGGCGATAAACTTGCAGCAGGTGTACTTGAGTACTCTACAGATGGATCTGCATGGCAAGAGTTAGATCGCCTATCAGGAGAACAAACTAAGGAAGTGACTAGAGCTATCAATGCTCGATACATCCGAGTACGCAATACCAAGGCAAGTGACCTTTGGTGGCGTATCCAAGACTTCTCTGTTGAGACACGTTCTGGAAATAGCGACTTAACAGATACCAACGTGGATGCCTTAAAGGAAACACTAGTAGTGGATAGCTTGGGCAGTTACGAGCTTCAGATTCCAGCTGGAACTAAACTTCCTGCAAATAGCTATCTAGGCATGAAACTTGACCGCATCCATCAAGTCAAAAGCATCCAGCTCCAAGGCCAAACAAATCCAGCACTCAGTCTAGAGTATTCTGCAAATGCTCAAGAATGGACACCAGCTAGCCAGTTGACAGACAGAACTGTCGCAACCCACTTGGTACGTTATGTTCGTCTTGTTAATAAGACAGATCAAGAGCAGGCTGTTCCATCTACTTCTCTCCTTGTAACGACTAAAGAAGTGCAACCAACCAAACTAGAATCTACAACTATGGGTATTCATCCAACATACGGAAGCAATGATGTTCGTAAGATTAATAACCTCGATCAATTGTTTGATGGTGTGTACAACAACTTCGTTGAGTTTTCAGACTATGCCCATAAAGATGGCCATGTAACCTTGAAACTTGGTAGCGAACGCACTATCAAGAAGATCAGAGCCTACATCCAAGACGGAACTCAAAACTATCTTCGTGATGGTAAAATCCAAGTCAGCCAAGACGGTAAAACTTGGACGGATGTTGTGACAGTAGGAGATGGTGTAGCCAATAGTACACACGATGATTCATTGACAGATGGTTGGACACATGATTCTAAGATGCCAGGAAATCGTTACATCGAGGGTGAATTGACGACACCAGTCAAAGCAAACTATCTTCGTGTCCTCTATACAGCTGACTATGATGCTCGTTTTGTAGGATTTACAGAATTGGTGATCAATGATGGCGAATTTGTCAAACCAATCAATGATCCAACTGTAGAAGGAAACGGTGGCGAAAGCCGAGGCAACTTCTATACTAATCTCGTAGACGGAAAAGTTTTGACTAGCTACAAGGCGGAAAATGATAAGGGTGAAATGGTTTATCACTTGTCAGAACCAACCAATGCCAACCATCTAAGCCTTGTTTCAAGCCTTCCTGAAGGAGTGAAAGCACGAGTTCAAGCGAGAACACTCAAGGATGGTCAAGAGAGCTGGACAGACCTCGGCGCCATTACATCTAGTCTCCAAACCTTTGCTATCCGAAATGGTGGTTCTCTTCTAGATGTTAAGCTGGTCTGGGAAGGTGGCAAGGCTGAGTTTTATGAATTAGCGAGCTTCTATCAAGAATTGACAGAAGAACCTGTTCAATCGAGCAAGGGTGAAGAACCAGCACCAGTGCTTGAGGTACCTGAATTTACAGGTGGTGTGAATGCAGTTGAAGCCTTGGTACATGAGCTTCCAGCCTACACAGGCCCATTGTCAACCGTAGGTGACCAAGCTGCACCGACAGTAGAGAAACCAGAGTTTCAGGGTGGTGTGAATGCAGTTGAAGCTTTGGTACATGAGCTACCAGCTTATACAGGGCCATTGTCAACCGTAGGTGACCAAGCCGCTCCAACAGTAGAGAAACCAGAGTTCAAGGGTGGAGTCAACTCCGTTATGGCCTTGAAACACGAACTACCAGAGTACACAGGGCCATTGTCAACCGTAGGCGATCAACCAGCTCCGACAGTAGAGAAACCAGAGTTCCAAGGTGGAGTTAACTCCGTTATGGCCTTGAAACATGAGCTACCAGCCTACACAGGCCCATTGTCAACCGCAGGTGACCAACCAGCTCCGACAGTAGAAAAACCAGAATTTAAGCTAAGTTCGTTAGAAAAATCTCAGACTCCAGAAGCACTAGTTCAAGTTGCCAAGGAAGACAAGAGATTGCCAGAGACTGGTGAAAAACAGTCAGAAACAGCTATTTTCTTGGCAAGCGTTGGACTAGCCTTATCTGCTATCTTTGTAGCAAAAAGCAAAAAAGATTAGTTGTGTATGACAATTAAACTCTTTCTTAATAGTATTCTAAACCAGTGGAGTGTATAGAACAAAAAACCTGAGAAGTACAATTGACCTTCTCAGGTTTTTATTATCTAATTATTGATTGAATAAAGAAAAGATTGAAAAACCACCCAATTTTTGGGTGGTTAGTAATTTATTGTTGCGCTGGTTGAGGATTTTGGTTAGGCTGACCTTGATTGGTACTTGGTTGTTGTGTTACCGTATTCTCGTTGGTTCCAGCATTGGGAGTAGCTGTATTTGCATTTGGATTTGTGTTTGGTGTCGTTACACTTGACTGAGAGGTTGAAGTCTCTGGAGTCTGGCTCGCAGGAGCAGGTGTAGAACTTTGTTGAGTAGCAGGAGCAGTCCATGTAGGACGAGCTCCATTCTTAAAGACATATTCTCCACTCCTATATAAGCCCTCAGGCATAGTCCAATCTCCTGGGTGGTCATCTTCTGATAGGTAAGTCATCATTGAACGATAGACTGAAGAAGCAACTGTGAACCCATTGCCGATGACTGGAGTAAGACGATTTGAGTAACCTGTCCATACGGCCATCGAATATTTACGAGTATAGCCGACAAACATTTCATCCGGTGCAACAAGTTGACTTGATTTAATATGATTTTCGATTTCTTCATCTGAATAGTTAGAGGTACCTGTCTTACCAGCCTGAGGAAGCCATGAAATATAGGCGTTAAAACCAGTTCCAGAGGTCAAGACTGTTTTCATCATTTCTGTCATCATGTAAGCAGTGGTCTCTTTCATAGCTCGGGTACCAGGGTCAGAAAATTCTTTTTCGCTACCATCACTAAAGACAACTTTATTAATGTACATCGGTTTGTGATAGATACCACCATTGGCAAATGCAGCATAAGCAACAGCCATTTTTTCGCTACTTGCGCCGTATTGCTTATTAGATTCAGTTGTGTTACTTGATATGGCGTTAGAATAATGCATATCTGGATAGTCAATTCCTAAACCATTTAAGAAGGTTTTTGCACGGTTTAATCCAACTTTGTTGAGTGTTTCTACAGCAGGAACATTGCGAGATTGCTGTAGTGCATATTGCAGGGTGATATTACCGAAGTATCCTCTATCCCAGTTGTAGACAGGGGTATTTGTTCCAGGATAATTATACGGGATATCGCGTACAATGGTAGCAGTTGAGTCATAGATATCGAATTCCAAAGCAGGAGCATAATCAGTGATGGGTTTCATTGTTGATCCCCAGTCACGATTGGTTTCCACAGCCTGGTTGGTGCCGAATGAAACATTACTTGCTTGATGACGAGCACCAAGTTGTGCAATAACGTTACCATTAGATACATCTACAATAGTCGAAGCTACTTGCATGTCATCATCAGGATAAGTGACATATTGGTCGGTGTTATAAACATCCCAGAGTCGTTGTTGGATATCTTTGTCCACATTTGTATAGACATCCATACCTGTAGTAAGAAGGTTGTAACCAGTTTCTTGTTCAACTTGGTCGATTACTTCTTTAAGGTAGTTGTCCATGTATGCAGGATAACTGTTACCGGATTTCAGGCTTTGTAGACCATCGGTAACAGGGGTATTAATAGCTTTTTCATACTCTTCTGCGCTGATGTATTTCTGCCCCTTCATTTCTGAAAGTACCAAGTTTCGACGCTCTAGAGCAGCTTCTGGATGAGAATAAGGATCATATTGATTTGGTGCTTGAGGCATTCCGGCTAGGAGTGCTAACTGTGGTAAGCTTAAATCCTTCAAGTCTTTTCCATAGTAATTTTGGGCTGCAGTTTGCATTCCATAGTTACCGTTAGACATGTAGACTTTGTTGATGTAGTAGGTCAGGATTTCTTGCTTGGTTGCTTTTTGCTCTAGTTGAACGGCTAGCCAAGCTTCTTGAGCTTTACGTGACAAAGTTTGATCGGCAGTTGAAGTAGAAAAATAAGTTAATTTGATCAATTGTTGAGTCAAGGTTGAGGCTCCCTGGAGGCCTCCTCCGCCTTGGAGGTTTCTCAATGCCGCACCCATGATACGAATGGTATCCACACCTCTATGATCAAAGAAACGGTGGTCTTCGATAGACACGATGGCCTTGACTAAGTCAGTAGGAATTTCATTTGCTTGAGCATTTACGCGACGTTCAGATCCAAGGTCAGCAATCAGTTCGTTTTTGTTGTCATAAATCTTGCTAGAGGTTGTCGCAACTAATTTACTTTCAGATAAGGCTGGAGCCTTGCTAACAAAGTAGAGGAAAACACCTCCACCTAATAGAAATAGTGCGATAAATAATGTAAGGAACGTAATTCCGATATACTTTAAGAATCGCAGAATAGTTTGTTTGTTCATCTTGTTTTACCACCTAGTAAATGTTCTTTGATAATGTCGAGATAGGGAATTTGAGGGAAAGCCCCTTGCTTTACTAAATATCCGTATTCTTGAATATATCCAAGTGGCATAGATTTTTGCCCCTTATCTTGATGATAAAAGCGAATCAAATCAAATGCCGGCAACAAATAAGTTTCCTGTTGAGAAGAAAAATGAAGCAGTACGAAGCAAATACCCTGCTGTTCTAGAACTTGTTCCATATGTTGAATCTGGTGAAGATGGAAGTTCTTCATTGGAATAGCATTCTTTTGTCGCGTTTCCTTGGCTTCAAAGTCAATGTAATGTCCTCTATACACGCCAGAGTAATCTGTTGTGGAAGCTTGTCTAAAATAGGCTTCTACAATTTTGGCTCTACTACGTTGAGGATAGTCCACTCGGACAATTTGAACAGGCGTGGGTTTTTTATGGATAACTGCCATACCATGCATCAGATAGTAGTCGTTTGTAGCGTTGATCATCTTTTCAAAAGTCATTCCTCGATTTGCGAAATTTTTGGGTTGAGAAATGGATGTTTGGTTTTTTTTTGATGAAATTTTATGAGGATAGTTGACCATATTTCTCCTTATTGGTACAATAACATCACTCTATTATACCATAAAAATAGAAAGAAAGGTGTAAAAATGACTACAGCTTTAATTATGGGATATTCTAATTTTGACTTGGGTGTCTTTAACGAAAAAGATATCAGGTTAAAAATTATAAAGAAAGCCATTCGCCGTGATTTAGAAAGTTTGGCTGAAGAAGGGATTAATTGGCTGGTCTTTACAGGGAACTTGGGATTTGAATCATGGGTGCTTGATGTTGCAAATGAAATGAAAGAAGAATATGATTTCAACCTAGCGACCATTTTTGATTTTGAAACACACGGGGAAAATTGGAATGAAGCGAATCAGCTTAAACTTAATCAATTTAAACAGGTAGATTTTGTCAAATATGCCTATCCTAAATATGAACATATGGGGCAACTACGAGACTACCAACGATTTTTACTGGAAAATACTGATTTAGCTTATTTTTTCTATGATCCAGAAAATGAGACCAAATTAAAATTTATGGATACCTTGATGAAAAATCAGGAAGGTTATCGCATAAAAAGGCTAACGTTTGAAGACTTAAATGAGCTAGCAGAAAATTTTTCTGAAAAGTAAGCCTTTGACCTTGATTTTTGTTTGCCTTTTTTTATATAATAATACTATTAGAAACCGAGAATGGAGAGAGAGATGGCAAGTATTATTTTTTCAGCAAAAGATATTTTTGAGCAAGAGTTTGGACGTGAAGTCCGTGGATATAGTAAGGTTGAAGTTGATGAATTTTTGGACGATGTCATCAAGGACTATGAAACTTATGCTGCCTTAGTCAAGTCTCTCCGTCAAGAAATTGCAGAGTTGAAGGAAGAATTGTCTCGCAAGCCTGAATCTGCATCGGTTCAAGCAGAACCACTTGAAATGACAGCTACAACTTCTATGACGAATTTTGATATTTTGAAACGTTTGAATCGTCTTGAGAAAGAAGTATTTGGTAAACAAATTTTGGATAACTCTGATTTATAAGAGCTTATTTGAAAAGTGCAATTTTTGGATAATCGCGTGAGGAGAATTTCTTTTCATGAGGAAAGTCCATGCTAGCACAGGCTGTGATGCCTGTAGTGTTTGTGCTAGGCGAAACAATAAGCCTAGGGACGAGAAATCGTTACGGCAGTTGAAATGGCTAAGTCCTCGGATAGGTCAGAGTAGGCTTGAAAGTGCCACAGTGACGGAGTCTTTCTGGAAACAGAGAGAGTGGAACGCGGTAAACCCCTCAAGCTAGCAACCCAAATTTTGGTCGGGGCATGGAGTACGCGGAAACGAACGTAGTACTCTGACTGCTTTCAGCTGTAGGCTGTTAGTGGTAGACAGATGATTATCGAAGGGAGTGGTCCTAGTCACTTCTGGAACAAAACATGGCTTATAGAAAATTGCATATAGGTTGGGGCTGAGAAAACTTTCTCAACCTCATTTTTTAAAGTGGACATATAGAAAGGTCTTGCAAGACTGTAAAATGAAAAAAGAATTTAATTTAATTGCAACTATGGCGGCGGGTCTTGAAGCTGTTGTGGGACGAGAAGTGCGAGAGTTGGGCTACGATTGTCAGGTTGAAAATGGGCGTGTTCGTTTTCGAGGAGACGCTAGAGCCATCATTGAAACCAACCTCTGGCTTCGGGCGGCAGATCGTATCAAGATTATCGTAGGAACGTTCCCAGCTAAGACTTTTGAGGAGCTCTTTCAAGGAGTTTTCGCCCTAGATTGGGAAAATTATTTACCGCTTGGGGCTCGTTTTCCGATTGCCAAAGCTAAATGTGTTAAATCTAAACTTCACAATGAGCCAAGTGTACAGGCTATTTCAAAGAAGGCCGTTGTCAAGAAATTGCAGAAACACTATGCCCGTCCAGAAGGTGTCCCCTTGATGGAAACTGGGCCTGAGTTTAAGATTGAGGTCTCTATTCTGAAAGATGTCGCAACTGTCATGATTGATACGACCGGGTCTAGTCTCTTTAAACGTGGCTATCGTACGGAAAAAGGTGGCGCTCCTATCAAGGAAAACATGGCGGCAGCCATTTTACAACTTTCTAACTGGTATCCAGACAAACCCTTGATTGATCCGACCTGTGGTTCGGGGACTTTCTGTATCGAGGCAGTTATGATTGCTAGAAAGATGGCGCCTGGTCTTCGTCGCTCTTTTGCTTTTGAGGAGTGGAACTGGATTAGCGATCGCTTGATTCAAGAAGTGCGCACAGAGGCGGCTAAGAAAGTGGATCGTGAGCTGGAACTGGATATCATGGGATGTGATATCAATGCACGTATGGTGGAAATTGCTAAGGCCAATGCTCAGGCAGCAGGGGTTGCAGGAGATATTACCTTTAAGCAGATGCGCGTGCAGGATTTACGTTCCGATAAAATCAATGGAGTGATCATCTCTAACCCGCCTTATGGTGAACGCTTGTCAGATGATGCAGGGGTTACAAAGCTTTATGCTGAAATGGGTCAAGTATTTGCACCCCTGAGAACGTGGAGCAAATTTATCATAACTAGTGATGAAGCTTTTGAGACCAAGTACGGTAGTCAGGCGGATAAGAAACGTAAGTTGTACAATGGAACCTTAAAAGTTGATTTGTATCAATATTTTGGTCAGCGCGTTAAACGTCAGGAAGTAGAAAGGAAAACTCATGAGTAAGAAAAGACGTAATCGTCATAAAGCAGAACACCAAGAAGCGCAATTTGATTTTGATGATGCCAAAGAGCTAACGGTTGGAGAAGCCATGCGAAAAAATGAAGAGGTGGAAGCGGGTGTATTGCCTGGAGATTCTATCTTGGATAAGTATGTGAAACAACATAAAGATGAAATTGAGGCGGATAAGTTTGCGACCCGTCAATATAAAAAAGAGGAGTTGGTCGAGACTAAGAGTCTTGATGAATTAATTGAAGAGGTACGTGAGGAAACAGGAGTAACTTCTCCGGCTCCAGAAGATGAATTGAGTCAGTTTGATGATATAGAATTAACACAAGTTTCAGAAGCTCCTCTTGTTGAAGAATTTGAGACTGAAGAGGTCCAATTGGTCGGAGCGGAAGAGGCTCTCACACGTTCTCGAGTTACGGATAGTGAAGATGGGAAAAGTAAGAAGAAATGGGTGTTTTATGGGATTCTAGCAGCCTTAGTGGTCCTTATCCTTGGAACTGGTTATTATGTTTATCGTCAAGTGGCTCGTTCGACCAAGGAAATTCAGACTTCTCAATCAACTACAAACACGCAGTCAGATGTGGAAGAATTCAATAATTTATATGATGCCTTCTATACAGACAGCAATAAAATGGCTTTGAAGAATAGCCAGTTTGATAAACTGAGTCAACTTAAGACCTTGCTTGATAAGCTGGAAGGTAGTCGTGAATATACGCTTGCAAAATCTAAGTATGATAGTCTTGAAACACAAATAAAGGCCATTAAAGATGTCAATGCTCAATTTGAGAAGCCAGCTATTGTTGATGGTGTTTTGGACACTAACGCTAAAGCTAAATCAGATGCTAAATTTACAGATATTAAAACTGGAAATACGGAGATTGATAAAGTGCTAGATAAGGCTATCAGTCTAGGTAAGAGTCAACAAACAGCTCCTTCAAGTTCAAGCTCAAGTCAAGAAAGTTCAAGTTCATCAACAGAGAGGGCTGCAGACAACACAAGTCCATCTTCAAGCGTCTCATCAAACAATTCAGTTTCTGCACGTGATGATAGCCATGGCGGTTTATCAAGTTCTGGAGTTGATCTCCAGAGAGCTTCGAGTCGTGTGCCGTTCAATCAATCGGCTGTTGATGATAGCAATAATTCTGCCTGGGATTTCGCGGATGGTGTTTTGGAAAAAATCCTAGCGACTTCACGTTCACGTGGTTATATCACTGGTAACCAATATATCCTTGAACGTGTTAATATCGTTAATGGCAATGGTTATTACAACCTCTACAAGCCAGATGGAACCTATCTCTTTACCCTTAACTGTAAGACAGGATACTTTGTTGGAAATGGTTCTGGACATGCGGATGCTTTGGACTACTAAGCAGTCGTTACAAAATTCTTTCTTTTCAAAAGTAAAAATGATAAAATAAAACAAATTAAACAAGAGGAGTGTCAAATGACAAAAGCTAACTTTGGTGTCGTAGGTATGGCCGTAATGGGTCGTAACCTTGCCCTTAATATTGAATCTCGTGGTTACACAGTTGCTATTTACAACCGTAGTAAAGAAAAAACTGAAGATGTAATTGCTTGCCATCCTGAAAAGAACTTTGTACCAAGCTATGACGTTGAAAGTTTTGTAAACTCAATCGAAAAACCTCGTCGTATCATGCTCATGGTTCAAGCTGGACCTGGTACAGATGCTACTATCCAAGCCCTTCTTCCGCACCTTGACAAGGGTGATATCTTGATCGACGGAGGAAACACTTTCTACAAAGATACAATCCGTCGTAATGAAGAATTGGCAAACTCAGGTATCAACTTTATCGGTACTGGGGTTTCTGGTGGTGAAAAAGGTGCCCTTGAAGGTCCTTCTATCATGCCTGGTGGACAAAAAGAGGCCTACGAATTGGTTGCAGATGTTCTTGAAGAAATCTCAGCTAAAGCACCAGAAGATGGCAAACCATGTGTGACTTACATTGGTCCTGATGGAGCTGGTCACTATGTGAAAATGGTTCACAACGGTATCGAGTATGGTGATATGCAATTGATCGCAGAAAGTTATGACTTGATGCAACACTTGCTAGGCCTTTCAGCAGAAGATATGGCTGAAATCTTTACTGAGTGGAACAAGGGTGAATTGGACAGCTACTTGATTGAAATCACAGCTGATATCTTGAGCCGTAAAGATGATGAAGGCCAAGACGGACCAATCGTAGACTACATCCTTGACGCTGCAGGTAACAAGGGAACTGGTAAATGGACTAGCCAATCATCACTTGACCTTGGTGTGCCATTGTCACTCATCACTGAATCGGTATTTGCTCGCTACATCTCTACTTACAAAGAAGAACGTGTGCATGCTAGCAAGGTTCTTCCAAAACCAGCTGACTTCAAATTTGAAGGAGACAAGGCTGAGTTGATTGAAAAGATCCGTCAAGCCCTTTACTTCTCAAAAATCATTTCATACGCACAAGGTTTTGCGCAATTGCGTGTAGCTTCTAAAGAAAACAACTGGAACTTGCCATTTGCAGATATCGCATCTATCTGGCGTGATGGCTGTATCATCCGTTCTCGTTTCTTGCAAAAGATTACAGATGCTTACAACCGTGATGCAGATCTTGCTAACCTTCTTTTGGATGAGTACTTCTTGGATGTTACTGCTAAGTATCAACAAGCAGTGCGTGATATCGTAGCTCTTGCTGTTCAAGCTGGTGTACCAGTACCAACATTCTCAGCAGCTATTACTTACTTTGATAGCTACCGTTCAGCTGACCTTCCAGCTAACTTGATCCAAGCGCAACGTGATTACTTTGGTGCCCACACTTACCAACGTAAAGACAAAGAAGGAACATTCCACTACTCTTGGTATGACGAAAAATAAGTAGGTCTGCCATGGGGAAACGGATTTTACTACTTGAGAAAGAACGAAATCTAGCTCATTTTTTAAGTTTGGAACTCCAAAAAGAGCAATACCGAGTTGATCAGGTTGAGGAGGGGCAAAAAGCCCTCTCCATGGCTCTTCAGACAGACTATGACTTGATTTTATTGAATGCTCGTCTGGGGGATATGACAGCCCAGGATTTTGCAGATAAGCTGAGTCGGACTAAGCCAGCCTCAGTGATCATGGTCTTGGACAATCGAGAAGAATTGCAAGATCAGATTGAGACAATCCAACGCTTTGCTGTTTCTTACATCTATAAGCCGGTTATTATTGACAATTTGGTGGTTCGTATTTCAGCGATTTTCCGAGGTAGGGACTTCATCGACCAACACTGTAGTCAGATGAAGGTTCCAACGTCTTACCGCAATCTGCGTATGGATGTAGAGCATCACACAGTTTATCGTGGCGAGGAAATGATTGCTCTGACTCGTCGTGAGTATGACCTTTTGGCTACTCTTATGGGAAGCAAGAAAGTTCTGACTCGTGAGCAGTTGTTGGAAAGTGTCTGGAAGTATGAAAGTGCGACCGAAACTAATATCGTGGATGTCTATATCCGTTATCTACGTAGCAAGCTTGATGTAAAAGGTCAAAAAAGCTACATTAAAACCGTTCGTGGTGTTGGTTACACCATGCAAGAATAGAGAGCAGTTGCGGTTATGTAACTGCTTTTTTTGAGGGGGTTCTCTATATATTGACATACAGTTGGGGCTTTGCTATAATCAGTTATGGAGGATACGTCTAATGAAAACAATAAAAAAATTGATGCAAATTACATTAGCAGTCTTTTTCTTCTGTTTGCTAGCAACAAGTGCAGTATTGGCGGATGATGCTGATTCTGAAGGATGGCATTTTGTACAAGAAAACGGAAGAACCTACTACAAGAAGGGTGACATCAAAGAAATGGACTGGCGAGTGATTGATGGGAAGACCTATTATTTTGATTATAATGGCGAAATGGTTGTTGGTTGGCAGTACATTCCAATGCCAGTTAAAGGATATACAATTGGTCCTTATCCTAATGGTATAAGATTAGAAGGTTCCCCAATGCCAGAATGGTACTACTTTGACAAAAATGGAGTGCTACAAGAGTTTGTTGGTTGGGAAGCATTAGAGGTTAAAACTAAAGACAGCGTTGGAAGAAAGTATGGGGAAAAACGTACAAATCCGGAAGATAAAGAAGAGAAGAGTTTTTACACGAACTATTACTTTAATCAAGATCATTCTTTAAAGACAGGTTGGCTTTATGACCAGTCTAACTGGTATTATCTAGCTAAAACAGAAATTAATGGAGAAGACTATATTGGTGGTGAAATACGTACAGGTTGGATAAATGATGGTTCAGCTTGGTACTATCTAGATCCAACAACTGGTATCATGCAAACTGGTTGGAAACAACTTGGCAATAAGTGGTACTATCTTCGTTCATCAGGAGCCATGGCAACTGGTTGGTATCAAGATGGTTCGACTTGGTATTATTTAGATGCTGAAAATGGTGATATGAAAACGGGCTGGCAATACCTTGGTGACAAGTGGTACTATCTCCGTTCATCAGGAGCTATGGCGACAGGTTGGTTCCAGGTCAATGGCAAATGGTACTATGCTTATAGCTCAGGTGCTTTGGCAGTGAATACGACCGTAGATGGCTATTCTGTCAATTATAATGGCGAATGGGTTCAATAATGAAAGAGGCGATTGTGAAGGAAACAATCGCTTTTTTTGTGAAAATATAATAAAATAGATAGGAAAGAATAAATACTTGTATGAAAAGATGAGAAGGCTTTTTCGTCTAGTAAAAGGAAAAAATGACAAAAAAAATTGGTGTCGGTCAGGCACATAGTAAGATTATTTTAATAGGGGAGCATGCGGTCGTTTACGGCTATCCTGCTATTTCCTTACCTCTTTTGGAGGTGGAGGTGACTTGTAAGGTAGTTCCTGCAGCGAGTCCTTGGCGTCTCTATGAGGAGGATACCTTGTCCATGGCAGTTTATGCTTCGCTGGAGTATTTGGATATCAAAGAAGCCTGCATTCGCTGCGAGATTGACTCGGCTATCCCTGAGAAGAGGGGAATGGGTTCGTCAGCTGCTATCAGCATAGCGGCCATTCGTGCGGTTTTTGATTACTATCAAGCCGACCTGCCTCATCATGTACTAGAAATCTTGGTCAATCGGGCGGAGATGATTGCCCATATGAATCCAAGTGGTTTGGATGCTAAGACCTGTCTCAGTGACCAACCTATTCGCTTTATTAAGAACGTAGGATTTACAGAGCTTGAGATGGATTTATCCGCCTATTTGGTCATTGCAGATACGGGCGTTTATGGTCATACCCGTGAAGCCATCCAAGTGGTTCAAAGTAAGGGCAAGGATGCCCTACCGTTTTTGCATGCTTTGGGAGAATTGACCCAGCAGGCAGAGGATGCGATTTCACAAAAAGATGCTGAAGAATTGGGACAAATCCTCAGTCAAGCGCATTTACATTTAAAAGAAATTGGGGTTAGTAGCCCTGAGGCAGACCATCTAGTTGAAACTGCTCTTAGTCATGGTGCTCTGGGTTCCAAGATGAGCGGTGGTGGGCTTGGAGGATGTATCATAGCCTTGGCAGATAATTTAACACACGCACAAGAACTAGCAGAAAGATTAGAAGAGAAAGGAGCTGTTCAGACATGGATAGAGAGCCTGTAACAGTACGTTCCTACGCAAATATTGCCATTATCAAATACTGGGGAAAGAAAAAAGAAAAAGAGATGGTGCCTGCTACTAGCAGTATCTCTCTGACTTTGGAAAATATGTACACGGAGACGACTTTGTCGCCTTTACCGACGGATGCGACTGCTGATGCCTTTTATATCAATGGTCAGCTACAAAATGAGGCAGAGCATGCTAAGATGAGCAAAATAATCGACCGTTACCGTCCAGAAGGTGAGGGCTTTGTCCGTATAGATACTCAAAACAATATGCCTACCGCAGCGGGCTTGTCATCAAGTTCTAGTGGTTTGTCTGCCTTGGTCAAGGCTTGTAATGCTTATTTTCAGCTTGGATTGGATAGAAGTCAGTTGGCACAGGAGGCTAAGTTTGCCTCAGGCTCTTCCTCTCGGAGTTTTTATGGACCGCTAGGTGCCTGGGACAAGGATAGCGGAGAGATTTACCCTGTAGAAACAGACTTGAAACTAGCTATGATTATGTTGGTGCTGGAGGACAAGAAAAAACCAATCTCTAGTCGTGATGGGATGAAACTTTGTGTGGAAACTTCGACGACTTTTGATGACTGGGTGCGTCAGTCTGAGAAGGACTATCAGGATATGATGGTTTACCTCAAAGAAAATGACTTTGCCAAGGTTGGGGAATTAACGGAGAAAAATGCCCTTGCTATGCACGCTACAACCAAAACAGCATCACCAGCTTTCTCTTATCTGAACGATGCATCTTATGAAGCCATGGACTTTGTCCGCCAGCTCCGTGAGCAAGGAGAAGCCTGCTACTTTACTATGGATGCCGGTCCCAATGTCAAGGTCCTCTGTCAGGAGAAAGACTTGGAGCATTTATCAGAAATTTTTGGTCAACATTATCGCTTGATTGTGTCAAAAACAAAGGATTTGAGTCAAGATGATTGCTGTTAAAACTTGCGGA
>NZ_JAJNSA010000035.1:0-24559 GCF_027497875.1 Streptococcus sp. SM3
TTAACGGTGTATTCGTAACTGGTGTTTCAATTCCCTTAACCGGAGTAACAGTTACTGGGACTTCTACTGTTATCACTTTTCCATTTGGTAATTCTACCGTTACTTTAACTGGATCTTTCTTACCTGGAGTTGTCAAGTCTGGAATGTTTTCAACATTTGTGACCTTGCCACCTTCTGGAATCTTAATTCCTTTAGTGTAATCCTCTGGTGTTAATGGAGTTTTCGTAACCGGAGTTTCAATCTCTTTAACAGGTGTTACATTAACTGGGACTTCTACTGTGACTACTTTACCATTTGGTAATTCTACCGTTACTTTAACTGGATCTTTCTTACCTGGAGTTGTTAAGTCTGGAATGTTTTCAACATTTGTGACCTTGCCACCTTCTGGAATCTTGATGCCTTTAGTGTAATCCTCTGGCGTTAATGGGGTAGATGTGACTGGTGTCTCTATTGAGACTGGAACGACTTCTACTACGTTAACAGGTACAGGTACCTCTTTAGTCGCAACTACTTTACCATCTTTCACATACTCTACCACTACTGTCGCTGGGATTTGTACACCAACTGTTGCTGTAGGTGGTACTGTTCCTGTTTTAACTTCTGTAACTGTTACAGTAACTCCTGATGGAAGCCCCTTCACGTTATTAGCTGCTTTTTCAGCCTGTTCTTTAATAGCTTTTTCTAGTTCTTGCTTATCACTATCTTTAAGAACTGTTACACCTTCTGGGGTTACTTTTGGTAATACTGTCACTGGGACTTTTACTGTCTCTTCACCATTTGCATACTTAACTTTAGTTGGTACTGTTACATCGGTTGCTCCAACTTTATCCTTTGTATCTGGTAAATCAGCTTCTGTTGGATCTTGTACTGTTCCACCTTGTCCTGGTGTTACTGCATCTTTTACTTTAGCTATTTCAGGTTTGTCGCCTTCAACAACGTATACTTGATCAGCATTTGAGCCAACGACATTTACAGTAATTTCTGCATCTTTTGTATACTTAACGCCATCTACTGTATAGGTTACTGGGACTTTTACAGTTCCTTTGTTTGTTCCTGCTTCCGATGTAATGGTTGCAAGCACTTCTTCTGTAATCGCTCCAACTTCTACATCTTTGGCACCATCTGGTAATTTAGCTTTGAAATCTGCTGAGTTTGCTACTTCTTCCGCTTTAGCTTTAGCTACTTCTTTAACTTTATCTGTAGTTTCACCTTTTGGTACTGTTACTTCACCTTTAGCAACTGGCAATACTGTCACTGGAACTTTCACTTGTTCTGGATCTTTAATTCCGTCGTAAGTTACAGGGACCGTTACTTCTTTCTTACCTGTTGTTTTTATTAGATCTTCTGGAATTACAGGATTACCTTTAGTTCCATTAGCTCCTGGTGTTACTGCATCTTGAACAGTTTTAGCTTCTACTGTATCACCTTCAAAGACTACCAATGATTTTGATGTTGAACCAACTACTGTTACAGGAACTTCTACTTCTTTAGTACCAATAACGTTTCCTTTTTCATCAGTATATTCAATAACAACTGTTGCAGGTTTTGGTTTACCTGTTTCAGTCACTTCAGCTGTTGTTGGTGTAGTTCCTGATTTAACTTCTTTAACTTTTACTGTCACACCTTCAGGAAGTTTATCTTTTGGTAATGCTGCAACTACTTCTTCAGCTTTAGCTTTAACTGCATCTTCTAAATTTTCGCTACCTTTAAGAACTGTTAAACCTTCTGGTTTCACTAATGGTAATACTTTCACAACTGCAGGTACTTCTACAAGTTTGTCTTCACCATTCTTAGCAACTACTGTTACCTTCTTGTCTCCAGGTGTTGTTGTATCAACTGGTTCTTTATACTCAAAGGTTGTTCCTTCTGGGTATTGCTCAGGGTTAATACTTTCACTTGCATCTGGTTGTGGTTTGGCAGGGTCTTCAAATACATATTGTGTCTCAGGGCTTACTACCACTACTTTAGCTGGTACTTCTACTAAAGTATCTCCATCCAATTTCGCTACAACGACTACATCTTTTTCACCCGCTGTTGTTGTATCAACCGGTTCTTTATACTCAAAGGTTGTTCCCTCTGGATATTCTTCTGGAGTGATACTTGATTTAGCATCTGGTTGTGGTTTGGATTTATCAGCTACAACAAATTGTGGAGTGCTATCAACTACACGAACAGTTGCAGGTACTTCTACAAGTACTTTATCCCCCTGTTTAACCACTACAGTTACTTTTTTATCTCCAGGTGTTGTTGTATCAACTTCTTCTTTGTACTCATATGTAGCATCATCTGGATAGTCTGCTGTGTCAATATTATCTTCTGGAGACGGTTGTTTCTTGTCTGCACTTACTGGAACAATTTGAGGATAGCCTGCAACAACTTTAATCGGTACATTAACAGTTTCTTCACGTTTATTATCCCCTGAACCGTATGTCACTGTCACAGGAGCTGTTAATGTGTCATCCCCAACTTTATCAGTTGTATCAGGAAGTTTAGTTTCATCTACTGTTTTCTCATTTCCTTTAGTAGTAACAGCATCTTTTAATTTTTCTGAAGATGGTTTATCTCCTTCTACTACATAAACAGGTTTTGCAGTTGAAACTTGTGGTTTAACTTTAATTGTAAACTCTTGATCTATTTCTTTCTTAGTATCAAACGTTGGATCCTGATCAAATGGATTATCTACAACATCATATCCCATAGATTTCAAAACATCAACACGTGCTTGAACTTTTTCTTCTGGAATTTTATCTCCTGATTTACCAGCAAGATCATCAATATTATATTTCGTATCTAATGGTGTTTCAACACCTTTATCATCTACAGAAACAAATTTAACTTTTGCTTTTTGATCATCTTTGTCATAGGTAATCTTGATATTTGCTTTTGGATCCGTAATTTTTGGTGGTTTATATCCTTCTTCTGGTTTAGCAGGATTTACAGGTTCTAATGGTGTTCCATTTCCATCTTTTGGAGTATATCCATCTTTATGAGGAATAATTTGTGTAACTTCACCAGTCTTGGTTGGATCATTTGGATCGTTAGGGAATGGAATCGGATCTCCATCCTTACCAGTGGTTGGATCAACAGGAATCCAGCTTCCAATCTTCGTATAAGTAACTTTATCCGTTTCATCAGGGATTACTTTTGTATCTTTTGCAGGGGTTGCTGCTTCTTTAGCTGGAATTTCTTTTTTATCAGCAATATATCCTGGTAAAACATCTACTCCAACTTTATCCCATGTTTTATTTGGACTTTCCCAATCAGTATAGCTTACTTCTTTTGTGACAAGATTAACGGTTGCTTTTCTTGTGAATGGCACCGTTTGAACAGTATCATCCTTAGCTTTTTCTTCAGCTGCTGTATCTGAGTCTTTCTTCACATATGAAATCACACGTTTAGCTGTTGTATTCAAGTCAGATTCAGCTAATCCCTCAGGCCATTTAAGTTCTGGGGTATCCCCATTTGGATCTACTGGACTATCTTTTTCATGTGGTGTTGATGAAGGTACTTCAATGATTCTAGGTTTAACCACAATTTTAAATGTTTGAGAAGGTGCTGATGAACCATCTGTTGGGTTAATATCTTCCTTGTCATCAAAAATTGGGTGATGATTATCCTGAGTATTATAGTCATCACTTTCTACTTCATAACCTTGGTTCTTAAGTTCTTTGATTTTGTTGTCAATATCTGTATTTGCTGGTAATTCTGAACCAGATTTACCTGTTAAATCAAAGCTAGAAACCACTTCATTTGCGGCTCCATCGACTTTCTTCTCAATCACTACTTTAGCTGTTTGAGTAGAAGGTGTATATGTAATTGGTGATTCCCCAAATTTATCCGTTGGTGTAAATCCATCTGGAACTTTATAGCCTTGAGTTGGATCATTTGGATTTTTCGGTGTTAATTCTTGACCATTGTAAACTGGAGTATATCCTGGAACATATGGAATTGTTATCGTGCTAAAATCACCTGGAACTGTTGGATCATTCGGGTTATTTGGATAAGAAATCTTATCTGGTGCTCCTTGTGGTTTCTTACCTGCTGGATAGTTTGGTACAAACGAACCAATCTCCTTATAAAGAACTTTCTTCACTTCAGGAGATACTGTTCCATTTTGTGCTGGCTTAGGAGCATCTTTTTCTGGAACAAGTTTATCCGCATTATCCACTAATAAATAATTATTAATAACTGGAGATTCAACTGAGTTATACTTACCATTAGTACCATCTGCTTTAGCATCAGTTAGTTTATCCGCTTCATTGTAAACTTCCCAATCAGAGTAAGTTACTTCTTTTGTTTCAGGATTAACTGTTGCTGTACGTTTGTAAGTTACTTTTTGCACCTTTTCAGCATATAAAGGAGTAGCATTATCTTTGTTTGCATCTTCTTCTTTTAGATACTTAATTGTACGTGTTACTTCTTTAACTAAATCCTCACGAGTAACTCCTGCTGGATATTTACCAAGATTTTCATCTCCTTCTTTTACAGGTGTATCTGCTGTTTTTGGAGATACTGGAGCTGTTGTGCTTGGATTTGTTGGATCAGTTGTTACTGTTGGGTCTACTTTAATTAAGTCTAAGACATGAACAGTGACATTTGTTTCAGTTGATTTCTTACCTTCACTATCAGTTGATTGAACTTTTACAGTGTAATCTCCAACTTTAGTTGTATCTAGATTACCTGCATCACTTACTGCGATTGTTGGTTTAGTAGAATCAACACCATCACGATCATCTTCTAAGTCAGTTGCAGATGGTTTCGCTTTTTCTAGAACTTTATCATTATTCCATTTGTCAGCTTCTTTAGTTTTATAAACATATAAATCTTTTTTCTCAACTGCTACTGTTGGAGCTTCGTTTAGAACATTAGCATAAGCTGGATCTGATTCGTTACCTGCTTTATCAAGCACAGTAACTTTGATACGTTTGTCAGGATTTGTTGTCTCATTCGCTTCTGTCAAATCTGTACCTGCTGGAACTGGAACAACTAATTTACCATCACGTACTTCAACTTTTGTTGCACCATTATACCAACCATCTGCTTTCTTCGTTAAAGTAATTGGTGTTTTAGTATTTGGTAAAGTAACTTTCAATGAAGTTAATCCACCAATTGCACGTTCAATATTTTTTACTTCTGTATCAGCATTTCTATTTGTTCCATTATTTTGATCATTGTCAGCGATATCTTGTTTTTCTCTAGGTACATCTGTTAAATTAGGATCTTTTTCTGTTGGTACAGAAATTAATAATTCTGTAGGTTGATTTTTATCAGTTTTTTCGCCATTAATACTATCTGTATGGACTGGTTCTACTGTAGGAGCAACAGGTTTAACAGTATCAATATAAATTGTTTTATTGTAATAATAATCAGGATTATCTGTATTTCCTAGTGCATTAAATGTATTTCTATATGGACTATTTGCATTTACAACACCTGTATTTTCTAATACTCTATTTCCTTGTAAATCTGTAAATCCTTCTTTAATTTCTGCAGTTACCTTAAAAGTAGCTGTCCCTTTGAAATTTTTTGCCGTTGTGAAATCAATACCGAATGTTCTTGTCCCATTCTTTGCTGGATCTGAATCCCCTGCATTGAATTTCAATCTAAGCGTTCTTGTAGCTTCATCATACGACACGACTTGGAAAGGACCAGGCCAATTCCATTCATTTGCTTTTTTTAGAGAATCTTTTAATTCGACACCTTCAGGAATTTTAATTGTGTATTCATAAGCGCCGTACGTTGGTAACCCACCAACGTTTTTCACAGTAACTCTTAATTGACCGGATTCTTTGTCTTTATAGAGAGTGTCTTCTCCATAAGAGGATGTAGCCTTATTACGAACAACATCTGTTGTCATTTCTAATGCAGCACCAACAGTTAAGTTAACTCCCCCTACAAAGTATCCATCTTCAATTTCTGTTTTACCATTTACTGGGTAAGTCTTTTTAAACGCTGGACCATCTTCTAATGCTTTAATGGTTACTTTAATTTTCTTAGTAGTATTTGGAGTATTAATAATCGTTCTCCAAAAACCAAAACCATTACCATTCCCTCCATCACCATACGGAGTTGAAACGTGTGTTGTTTCACTATTATTATTCGCATCTTTCAGTGTTGTTAAAACTTCACCTGTGTCTGCATCTGTAACGGTAATTTCTACTTTTTCACCAGTACCAGCAGTACCCATATTCCCATATGCACCACCCGTTAATGCACTAAGATATAATCTAGAATTCGGATTGACATTAAATTCTTTCGAAATTTGTGTACCTTTTTTATTTAACTGAATATAATAGCCTTTACCGACAGCAGAATGTTCTGCATTATTTAAAGGAACACCAGGTACACTTGAGTAGTTGACACCATTTGCATAGTTTTGATTAGCTTTATTAGGCGCTAAAGGATTGTCTGGAGTAGGAGTATCGTTATATTGTCTCTCAATACTTCCATTATTATCGTAAACTTTAGATGGTTTTGGTTCAAATCCAGCAGGTCTATCAGCCGCAACTTCTGTTGGAGCTTCTGGTTTAATCGCTGTTACATAATTATTTGTCCCTTCTATTTTCCATCCATCAATTTCATTTTCAATTCTCTTTTCTTTCCAATTGTAAGTAATTTTCCCTAACTTCACTGGGGCTGGATTTGGACTACTAGCATTATTTCTTGAATATTGATTTTCAACAGTTGCGGATTTTGTTTCAACATCTGGAGTATTGAAATCAATATCCCCAAACTGATTTTTCAAACTTGAAATAACGTTATCTACTGGGTTAGCTCCTACCCCTCTTTTATTATTGCTTGTAGGACCTTCCGCTGCTTGTTCCCCTACACCAGTAGGAGTCGCTCTAAATCCACTTTCCCCTTTACCAGGAATTGCTTTTCCATTTCGTGGATCTTGGTTTTTATTTGTTTTTTCTACTTTAGCTTCTGTTTCTGATTTATCTTCTACAGCAGGAGACACTTTTGGCATGCTCTCAATTACAAAAGCCTTTTCTCCTAATCTTGCAACAGTTTTATCTACCTCTACCTGAGTTGCTTTATCATTTGCTGATAAAGCTTGAGCTTCTAATAGTGTTGCCTTGGCATCCTCAATAGTTTTTGATGTTTTATTACTAATTTCAACTTTATCTATAGCTGATTGAATACGTGAAATCGCTTCTGATAGCTTACTAAAGTCTACCTTTGCAATATTTTCTGGTGCTAGCTTATCTTCATTAACTACAGCTTCAGCTGAAGTTACTACTGGTTTAGAAACTGGATCTTTAGAAGGAATTTCTTCTTTCTTGGTATCAGGGCTCGCAACATTCTCTTCGTGATTTAAGCTTTCTTGAGATGGCGACGACTGTGGATTAGACAAATTTGAGCTCGTTCTTGCATCGTTTCCTTGAATAGTATCAGCTTTTGCAGTGGCTCCACCTCCAAACATCATAAGCGCAGCAATTGCTACCGATGCTGCACCGAAACTATACTTTCGGATTGAAAATCGTTGAACTTTTTGTCCATGATATTTTTTTGTTCGTGAGTACATTACTACTCCTTTACTTATATTTTATTTACATCAAGAAAAGTCAGTAAGACCCTCAAATTGATACCAAGAAAAGTCCCGACTTCACCTATTGTATAATAAACATAATAACTCTATCTGTTCATTATGTCAAGCAATTCGATATTTTAATTGATGTAAATATATAAAAAAGTAAAGATAATTAATAGATTCAGAAATATGATTAACAACTCTATAACAACTTTCAAAAAAAGATTAAAAATTACTTCATAATTTACATAGAAAAAGGAGCGGATATGATATCCTACTCCTTATTCTTATCAGAAAATCTAATTAGAATTAGTCTTCTTTTTTCTTGCGAGCAACAAGTCCAAATCCACTCAAGACACCTAAAAGTCCAAGTGCTGCTAAGCTAGAGTCGGCTTCTGTCCCTGTATTAGGAAGTTCAGCTTGTCCTTTAGCTTCTGATGAAGTCGCTGGAGCTTGTGGTGCTTCACCATTTTCTGGTGCCGATGGCATCGTTGGAGTTGCTGGGTTAGCCGGTGTTGTTGGTTGACTTGGGTCTGTCGGTTTCACCGGACTTGTTGGGTTTGTTGAAGGTGTTGATGGAGAACCTGGTTGAGATGGAGTGAGTGAGCCTCCATTTGTAGAACGTTTAAATACGTGGATGACATTACCAGTTCCTTCAACTTTTATTGTATCTACCAATACATATCCTGGAATTGATCCAGCTGGGTTATCACCTTCAGCTAATGGTTTAACTGGTTTACCATTGACATCTACCCATACCGTTACAGGTTTCTTAGTTGATGGTTTGAAGATGTGAGTTACTTTACCTGTTTCTTTGTTTGTAACTGTTCCTACTAGTTCATAGTTAGGAGTAGATCCTGCTGGGTATGTTCCTGGTGTTACAGGTTTGATTGGGTTTCCTTTTTCGTCTACCCATTCAGTAGTTTTACCTTCTTCAATAGATTTCTTAACTTTTTCAGCTTCTTTCTTAGCTTCTTCCTTAGCTTTTTCTTTTTGCTCTGGAGTTAAGTTTGGATCTTTATCGATATTTTTGATTTTCTCTTCAAGTTCTTTTTCTACAGATTTTTTCGCTTTCTCTTTATCTTCTGGAGATGGTGTATATGGTTTATCTTTATCACCTTCAGATGGATTTGTTGGGTTGTCTGTAGATGGATTTGATGGAGTTTCTTTCTTAGCAGCTTCTTTAGCTTTTTCTACATCTTCAGGAGTCTTAGCTTCTTTTAATGCTTTCTTAGCTGCTTCTGCTGTTTTCTTAGCTTCTTCCTTAGCTTTTTCTTTTTGCTCTGGAGTTAGGCTTGGATCTTCATCAATTTTCTTAACTTTGTTTTCTAAAGCTTTATCGATTTCTTTAGAAGCTTCTTCTTTAACATCTTTGTATACGTAAGTAACTTCTGTTGTTCCTTCTGTTACTTTACCATTTTCATCACCTTTAGTTGAAGTTGGTACTAATACGTATAGTTTTCCATCTTTCGTAGTGATTGTAGCTGGTTTGTTGTCAGTTGTGTCATATGCTGAGCTTACAGATCCGTCTGTAGTATCTTTAACATCTTCTGCGATTGTGTTACCCGCTTCATCAGTGTAGTGAACTACTACGTTTCCTTTAACTTCTTTGTACACATATGTTACTTCTGTAGTCTTACCTGCTTCAACGCTTCCGTTTTCGTTACCTTTAGTTGATGCTGGTACTAATTCGTATACTTTTCCTTCTGGAGTAGTGATACGAGTTGGTTTCATATCATTATCAGTAGTGTTGTAAGCAGCTCCTGGTTTACCATCTTTAGTATCAACAGCGTCAGTTTGGATTGTGTTTCCAGCTTCATCTACATAGTGAACTACTACTTGTCCTGCTTTTTCGTAAACGTAAGTTACTTCAGTTTTACCTTCAACTACGTCTCCTGTTTCAGGTTTAGAATCGTCTTTAACAGCTTTTTCTGTTAAGTAATATTTAACACCATCTTTTTCGATTGTTGCCGGTTTGTTGTCAGTTGTATCGTATTTAGCGTTTAGAGAAGCACCTTTAGTATCTTCTTTATCGTCAGCAATTACGTTACCTTCTGTGTCAACGTAGTGAACTACTACATCACCAGTTACTTCTTTATAAACGTAAGTAACTTCTGTTGTTCCTTCTGTTACTTTTCCGTTTTCAGTTCCTTTAGTTGCAGTTGGCACTAACGCATATTTCTTACCATCTTTTGTAGTGATTGTAGCTGGTTTGTTGTCACTTGTGTCATATGCTGAGCTTACAGATCCGTCAGTCGTATCTTTAACGTCTTCAGCGATTGTGTTACCCGCTTCGTCAGTGTAGTGAACTACTACGTTTCCTTTAACTTCTTTGTAGACATAAGTTACTTCTGTAGTCTTACCTGCTTCAACATCACCAGTTTCGCTACCTTTAGTTGATGCTGGTACTAATTCGTATACTTTTCCTTCTGGAGTTGTGATACGAGTTGGTTTCATGTCGTTATCAGTAGTATCGTATTTAGCTCCTGGTTTACCATCTTTTGTATCAACAGCATCTGTTTGAAGTGTGTTTCCAGCTTCGTCTACATAGTGAACTACTACTTGTCCTGCTTTTTCGTATACATAAGTGATTTCTGTAGTACCTTCTACAACAGTACCATTTTCTGGTTTAGAACCTTCTTTAAGTTCTTTAGCTGTTAAGTGGTAAACTACTCCATCTTTTTCAAGTTTAGCTGGTTTGTTGTCAGTTGTGTCATATTTCTCACTTAGTGATCCATTTTCTACATCTTTCATATCTTCAGCAAGTGTGTTTCCTTCTGTATCAACGTAGTGAACGACGACATTACCAGTGATTTCTTTGTAGACGTAAGTTACTTCTGTAGTTTCTCCAGCTTTAACTTTACCAGTTTCATCACCTTTAGTTGATTGAGGGATTAATTCGTATACTTTTCCTTCTGGAGTAGTGATACGGTTTGGTTTCATTCCGTTATCAGCAGTGTTGTAGTCAGCGTTTGGTTTGCCGTCTTTTGTATCAACAGCGTCCACTTGAATAGTGTTACCTTTTTCATCAGTGTAATGAACGACTACTTGTCCAGCTTTTTCGTAAACGTATGTTACTTCAGTTTTACCTTCAACGACGTCTCCGTTTTCTGGTTTAGAGTCATCTTTAAGAGCTTTTTCTGTTAAATAGTAAACAGTTCCGTCTTTTTCGATTTTCTCTGGTTTGTTGTCAGTTGTATCGTATTTAGCGTTTAGAGAAGCACCTTTCGTATCTTCTTTATCTTCAGCAATGACGTTACCTTCTGTATCAACGTAGTGAACGACTACATCACCAGTTACTTCTTTATAAACGTATGTTACTTCTTTCGTTTCACCTGCAACAACTTTACCTGTTTCATCACCTTTAGTTGCTGTTGGTACGAGTTCGTATACTTTGCCTTCTGCAGTTGTGATACGGTTTGGTTTCATTCCGTTATCAGATGTGTTGTAGTCTGATCCTGGTTTTCCATCTACAGTGTCTTTTGCACCTGAAGCTACGTTAGCACCATCCGCGTCAACACCTACTAATGGAGTTCCGTCTTCTGTTTGGTAATTAACGACTACTTGTCCAGCTTTTTCATAAACATAAGTTACTGTAGTTGTACCTTCAACAACATCTCCAGTAGCTGGTTTAGAACCGTCTTTAAGCTCTTTAGCTGTTAAGTAATATTTAACACCGTCTTTAGTGATTTCATCTTTTTTGTGGTCAGCTGTATCGTATTTAACGTTTAGAGAAGCATCTGTTTCGTCTTTTTCGTCTTCAGCAAGTGTGTTACCTTCAGTATCTTCATACTTAACAACTACATTACCTTTAACTTCTTTATAAACGTAGGTTACTTCTTTAGTTTGACCTGATTCTACAGTACCTGTTTCATCACCTTTAGTTGATGCTGGGACTAGTTCGTATACTTTTCCTTCTGCAGTTGTGATACGAGTTGGTTTCATTCCGTTATCTGCAGTGTTGTATTCAGAACCTGGTTTTCCATTGTCAGTATCTTTAGCACCTGAAGCAATATCTTTACCGTCTGCAGTTCCTACTAATGGAGTTCCGTCTTCTGTTTGGTAATTAACGATTACTGATCCAGCTTTTTCATAAACGTAAGTTACATCAGTTTTACCTTCAACTACGTTTCCAGTTTCTGGTTTAGAATCATCTTTAAGACCAGCTTTTGTAATGTAGTATACAGTTCCGTCTTCTGCAGTGATTTTTTCTGGTTTGTTATCAACAGCAGTATCATATTTTTCGCTTAGAGATGCACCTTTAAGGTCGTCTTTATCAGCTGCGATTTTGTTACCTTCTGTGTCAACATAGTGAACTACTACATCACCAGTTACTTCTTTATAAACGTATGTTACTTCTTTAGTTTCTCCAGCAACAACTTTACCAGTTTCTTCACCTTTAGTTGCTGTTGGTACTAATTCGTATACTTTTCCTTCTGCAGTTGTGATACGAGCTGGTTTCATTCCGTTATCAGAAGTGTCATATGCTGATCCTGGTCTTCCGTCTACAGTGTCTTTAGCACCTGAAGCTACGTTAGCACCAGCTGGGTCAACACCTACTAATGGAGTTCCATCTTCTGTTTGATAGTTAACGACTACTTGTCCAGCTTTTTCATAAACATAAGTTACTGTAGTTGTACCTTCAACAACATCTCCAGTAGCTGGTTTAGAACCGTCTTTAAGCTCTTTAGCTGTTAAATAGTATTTAACACCGTCTTTAGTGATTTCATCTTTTTTGTGGTCTGCTGTATCGTATTTAACGTTTAGAGAAGCATCTGTTTCGTCTTTTTCGTCTTCTGCGATTACGTTACCTTCAGTATCTTCATACTTAACGACAACATTACCTTTTACTTCTTTATAAACGTAGGTTACTTCTTTCGTTTCACCTGCAACAACTTTACCAGTTTCATCACCTTTAGTTGCTGTTGGTACTAATTCGTATACTTTACCGTCTGCAGTTGTAATACGGTTTGGTTTCATTCCGTTGTCTGCAGTGTTGTAGTCAGTTCCTGCTTTAGCGTCTGTAGTGTCTTTAGCACCTGAAGCAATATCTGTACCGTCTGCAGTTCCTACTAATGGAATTCCGTCTTCTGTTTGGTAGTTAACTACTACTTGTCCTGCTTTTTCGTAAACGTAAGTTACTGTAGTTGTACCTTCTACTACGTCTCCAGTAGCTGGTTTAGAATCATCTTTAAGTTCTTTAGCTGTTAAGTAGTATTTAACACCATCTTTCTCGATAGATTCTTTTTTGTGGTCAGCTGTATCGTATTTAACATTTAGAGAAGCATCTGTTTCATCTTGTTCGTCAGCAGCAAGTGTGTTACCTTCAGTATCTTCATACTTAACAACTACATTACCTTTAACTTCTTTGTAAACGTAGGTTACTTCTTTAGTTGTTCCTGATTCAACCTCACCTTCTTCTTCACCTTCAGTTAAGTCTGGAACTAATTCGTATACTTTGCCTTCTGCAGTTTTAATACGAGTTGGTTTCATTCCGTTATCGGCAGTGTTATAAGCTGTACCTGGTTTACCATTATCAATGTCTTTTGCACCTGATTCTACAGTTTTACCAGCTCCATCTTCGTCTACTACTGTTCCTGCAAGTGGAGTTCCATCTTCAGTTTTGTAGTTAACGATTACTGATCCAGCTTTTTCATAGATGTAAGTTACTTTTGTAACACCTTCTACTACTGTTCCTGTTTCAGCTGGTGATGTAGTTTCTGTACCATTTACAGATGTCATTGTGTTTGCTTCGTTTAAGTAGTAAACATTTCCTTGTGCATCTGCCAGTTTTTGAGGTTTTTCAGTTTCATTTTCTTTAGTGTTGTAAGGTACGTTTTTAGAAGCTGTAGTACTACTTACAATTACATCATTTCCATCAGCATCAACATAGTATTTCTCAGTTACTACTTCAGCTACTGTTTCAGGAGTATCAGTGTAAGGAGCTTTTAATTCTGTTCCGTCTTCTGTTTGGTAGTTAACGACTACAGAACCTTTTTTCTCTACTTCACGAGTTTTTTCTTCTGCATAAGTGTAAGTGATTGTTGTAGTACCACTTGCTAAACGGTATGCACGAAGAGGAGTGATTTCATCACGATAAGAGTACTCTTCAACTTCCGGCGAAGGATCAGAAAATTTAAGAAGAAAATCACTACTATCTTCTAAAGTACTTGTTTCTTGATCAGTAACGCTTGCTATATCAGCTGTTATATCACTTGTAGGTCTTCCTTTATCATCAACTTGATCTCCCTTATCAGCACTAATCGCCAGAGGACCATCAGTTTTTGCCGCCATCCCTAAAGTAATATATCGTTTGAAATTAAGGAGGTTATCTTCAAATCCTTTTTCTTGAAGATATGCAAGATAGTTTTTTACAAGAGTTTTGTTTGCTTCTCCTGTTAAAGTATCTGGAGCCGCTTTAAAGTTTTGTACCATTGCATATGTTCTATTTAAAGTAGCCCCAGTTCCATCTTTATCATCTGCTACATTATCACTAGATGACAATTGTATCTGTGCTGTTAAAGAGAAACTCTCAGTTTTAGCTGTTACATAGGTATTTTTCTCAAGGACGAAAACATAATCTCCTTCTTTGATTCCTCCATCAGCCGTTACGTTCGCTGAATTGAAGTTTTTTGCTGTTGCTTCTCCAGCTTTGAAAGCTTCTATCATCTTAGCATCAGAAGTGATTGCACCTGAATCAGCTTGTACATATTTACCATATGTTCCTTTTCCAGTTTGTTCAACAATCCAAGCTTTTCCACCAGGTTTTACAGTATCATAAGTGATTTTACCTTCTGCGTTACTTAACCCTTCTGGAGTCAATTTCGCAGTTACATCACCTAGAGTTGTGTCAGAGTACACTCCTCCACCGTTTCCAGTAGTTTCAACTTTAGGTTCTCCGATTAGGTGGTAAGTTTTCCCATCTTTTTCGATTGTTTCTTTCTTACCATTTTCTTTAGCGTCGTTTAAGTCGCTATCTTCTGCATCGCCACCTGTAGTTCCTTTGAAAACTTCTCCTGATTTACCGTATACATCGTATGTTGTTTCGATTGTTTTATCAGCACCAGAATTTTGGTTTTTATTTTCTTCTAGAACAGTATTACCTTCAGCAGTTACGTATTTGTAATCTACTTTTCCTGTTTTAGTAATTGTATTTGTTCCCTCTGCAGTTGGATCAGTTGAAAATGCCCTACCTGCATCTGGGTTCTCAATATTAGCTGTATCTACAATTACTGACCCCTTATCATTTGAGATCGTTGTTGTGTTGTCGCTGTTTTCTGTCATCGCTGCTTCTGCAATATGGGGTTGTCCTGCCATTGCAAGGGCTGCACCGACAATCAGACCGACTGTACCGATTTTGACTGAGTCTGAACGACCGTCTTTAAACTTACGAATGGAAAATTTTTCTTTTTTATTTATAAACATCTTCATCATCCTTTTTTTATTGTATAATTTTTATTTTTAAGCTGTTATTATGCTAATACTTGCTTGAAAACTTCAAAATTAGACACTTAATTTTAACACTTTAAAACCTCTTATACAAGGAATTTGAATACTTTTTGATCATTCAAACTATAGTTTTTCGCTATATTTATATATAAAAAATCCATACAGATGCATGGATTTACATATTTAAAAATATACATTTATGCTACCAGCCAAGTGAAACCCTTTCAAATTGACAACCTAAGCGTCGCAATTCTTTTTGACGGTCCTCATAGTAGGGGAGAGAAATACCTGTAATGGTCACATGGGTCAGGTCTTTCAAGTGGAGGCTGACCGATGAAGTAAAATGATAGACATGAACGAACTCGTATTCTTGAAAGAGTTGGGCTAGGACATCTTCAAAGATCAGCTCCGTCTCCAAGTAGGTCACACCAGGGATAGTGAAGGTTTCCTTGGGATGGGGTAGATAGAGGTCAATGGCCAAGGCCTTGGCATAGGTACTGATAAAGCGGATGGAGATCTGATCGTCTTCTTCAGAGAACTTTTGCCCCAGCAAAACCTTGACCGTCTTGCCATTTGAAACGGGTGCTTGGGACAGGTCAAAAAAATGCTCCAGATAAACCAGCTTTTCTCTAGCCACGACATGGTAGTCACTGCGATAGAGGGTATAGTGCTTTTCCGTTCGCTCAATCAAGTCATCTCTGGTCAAGCCTAAAGAGCCCACCTGACTGGGTTGAAGGGGCCAAGCATACATACCCAAGGGATAAATATCCGCATAGCCATCATCGAAACTCATGAGGTGCCGGTAGTTTGAACTAGCAACCAAGTCCAGAATCAAGCTATTATCAAAACTAGCATAAAAAATGGTGTCATAGTCGCCAGCCAGCTCCTGACAAATCTGAGCCAAGTCCTCTGCCGTCTGAGGATAGTGAACATGGTCAAAATCCTTGGCATAATGCTCCTGTCGGGCATTTTTGACAGGACTGACATAAAGGCTAACAAAGTCCTGATTAGGATAGAGGCTCTTTATATGCTGAGCTATTTTAGCCTGCAAGGGTGTTGTCGCAATGATGAGGTGTTTCATCTCTTTGATTCTCCTAGGTGGTGATGGTGAAGCAAGGTCTCAACGACTTCAAAGTCCAAGGCATCGTCGATATCATAAGAATAGAGTTTGGGCATTTCATAGGCTACTGTCTTATCCGTGTAAAAGGTCTCATCTCGTAGGTAAAGGTCCTTGCGAGAAATCCAAATACTACCGTTGGGATAGTAATAGACAGGTTCTTTCTGCCGAGCATAGTGCTTAGATACCTGAGGCGGACGGATAAATGACGACTCCGCTAGTTGCAAGAAAAGACTACGACTCTTGTCCGCCTTAACACAGGAAATCAAATGGTCGGCGCCAGACTGACAGTAAAGTTGATAGGATTCGATGAGGTGCTCTACCTCTCTAAGAGGTGAAGTCACCTGTAGATTGACAAAGACTTGCTCTTCCTCAAAGGGCTGTAAAAAGTCGCGTAAGGTTTCTAAGCTAGAGGTTGTTGCCAAGGCCAATTCTTTTGATCTGTGGACACAACGAATCTCTGGATAGGCTTGACGACAGAGTTCTAAATAGGCTAATGAGTCTGAGGAAACCCAGATATCACTAAATAGCTTGGAGGCTAGAGCGACTTCTATGGTATAGAAAACCAAGGGTTTGCCTGCAAGCGGTTTGATATTTTTATCCACCAAGCCGCGTGAACCCGAACGGATCAAAATGACGGCTATGGGTTTAGATGTTTCTTTCATATAGTCTTCCTAGAATTGAGATAAAAAGGGCAGATAGGGTAGTGATGATGCTATTTAACCAAGGATTGGGGTTGGCAAAGAGTCCACTGTAATGATAAAGAACCAAGGCTCCTAGACTAATGACCAGATAGATTTTAGCTAGATACAAACTCGGTCTTTTGAGGAGCAAGACCAAGAGGTACAAACCACCTATCGCACCTAGTGTCAGGCCCATAAAGCCGTTAATCCATTCGTAGATGGAGTAGATTTCTGCATTCATGAGTAAGAGGCAGAGGAGCCAGGACAAGCCTGCTAAGGCAAAGGATAGGAGGCTTGGCGACCAGCGAATCTTTGTCCAAGCAAAATCCAACTTCAAGCAGGTCACGATTGCATTCATACTGGATGAAACTGTGGATTGGCCTGCTGCCAAGAGAGCCAGCATGATGAAACTACCAAACCAAGGTGCCAGACCTTCCCGAGCGTAAGCGATGAGAACAGGATTGGTCGATGTGGTAGCGAAATTTTCCTGACGAATCAAGCAGCCAATCAGATACAGTAAACTAGCAATCCCAAAGGACAAGAGTCCCTGTAGCCATAAGATTTTTCCAATCTTCTGACGCCCCATTTTGCTATTAAAACGTTGGACGATATCCTGCGAAGAAACGTAGGAAAACAAGCTACTAAAACCTGCTCCTGCAACTAAGATCAAGACCAGCTTCCCATCCAGCGTCTCTGCGAAGTGAGATAGCTGTTGACTGCTATTCACGACTAAACCAGATTGGGCAATTCTTGGTAGAAAGAGGGCTAGTATAGCTAGCAGGACCAAACCCTGAAAGAAGTCCGTCCACAGCACAACCAAGAGACCACCCCTTGCCAGATAATAGACCGTCAAGAGAAGAAGTAAAGCTGACAAGACCAGCTGATTGATGGGGATAAAGGGCTCTAAGGCCTGAGACAACAAGTAGGTCACCACTGCTATTCGCCCCAACTGGTAGAGGATGAAAAGTCCTGAAGCCAGTGAACGAATGCCAGCCGATTGAAACTTATCCTCTAACAGATGATAGGCTGTCTCGTAGTTTCCCTGTTGATAGAGGGGCAAAAAGTAGCGATGAGCTAGTGGAATGGCTAGAAAGATGCCACACTGGGCAAACCAGAGATAGGGCCTGCCTGTATAGGCATTCCCCACCAGAGTCAAAAAGGAAATGGGACTGAGCAAGGTCGCAAAGACTGAGAAGGCCAAAACTGTCACTGGAACAGCTTTCTTAATCTGATAGTAATCCTCTTCGCTCCCTTTTTTCCGATAGGCAATCGAGGAAATCAAGTAGAAATAGAGCACTAGGGTAACTAGAATTCCCAACATCCTAGAAGTTCCTATCTAATAGTTCTCTGTATATGTGAGCTACTTTTTCCAGAGAATAGCGAGAGGCTAAGGCTAGATTTTTTTCATTCGATAGATAAAAATCAGGCTCTTCCATCTCTTCTATCTTTTGAATCAACTCTGATTTGGTTTTAAACAAGTTGATGGCATTGGACTGGCCAGCATAGAAACGATGAGCAATATCCAC
Organism: Streptococcus sp. SM3; assembly: GCF_027497875.1. Next base: position 18,310 of record NZ_JAJNSA010000035.1, read on the forward strand.
ATCCGATAACAAGGCTAACAAACCTTGACTCAAGGCTTCAACACAGGCGTTGGCAAATAACTCTGTATAACTAGCTGACAGGTAACATTGGTGCAGATGATAAGGCACTTCGTTAACGATACCTTTAAAGTGAATGGTTGGCGGAAGATCATATTGATTCTGTAATTCTGCTAGACGTTCATCTGAGCCACCATAAAAGGTAATCTGGGCCTTGGAGCCACGTTTGTAGAGTTCGATAAAGGCTTCAATGACAAGTTCAACGTTCTTGCCTTCTCCCATATGACCTACCAAGCAATAGTCCAAAACAGGTCCGATTTGTCTTAGCTGACCTAATTTTTCTGTAAACATAGGTGGTAAAAACTTAGTATCATACCCTTGTTTCGCCAAAGTATCAGTCAGCACTTCACTGGCAACTAGATATTTGTTTGTCTTGCGCAGATTGGCGAGGCGTAAGTCTCGCATGACATTTTCATGGATGACTTCATAGTAATTTTTGTCCGTGTTTTCCATATAACGCCAGAGGCTAGGCTTGGGTACGATTTGTTGGTCACGGATGAAGAGGTCGGTTTGCTGGGCCCATCTGGCTAAGAATTTAACCAGCAAATCCTCTTCAGAACGGATCTCTCCTCCTATGCGGTAGATGTATTCTGGGTAAAAGATAGTGACAGGAGAGGGTTCTTTAAAGGGATCGATAAAGCGTCCTTCAAGGGCCAGTTCTCCATTTTCATGATACCAACGAAGTTCCTTCTCCTTGAAATCTTCAAATAAGAAAGGACCTTTGGTATAGTAATATCTCCCCGAGCCATCTCCTAGGGTAACAGAGGCCACAAAACCATCCTCATTGAGCTCAACCTGATCTCCAGCTGATAGTGTCAGACTTTCTGGTTTCACTGATAAGTCTGCATGGCCTATATCTGAAAAACTATGCGGAACACAGAGCAGTTCCTTTTCTAAAAAACCTAACTTGATCAAGTCTTTCTTCCAATCAGGACGAAGCTGAGGACTCGACACAAGGTGAACATATTCCAAACCCAGATATCGTGCTATACGGGCTCGATAGACTTGGGTACTCTCAAAACCATAGCGATGGATTTCCTTGGCTGGATGAATGGTGACAATTCTCGACATGATGTAGACTCTTTCTCTCTTATTTTCTACTTACAAAGGAAAAACCACCCTCACAAAGAAGCGAGGGTGGTTTTTCCGTTACAATGCTTGGGGATTTCCTAGCAAGTTCCCCCTCAAAAGGACTTTATGCTATTCTATCACAAAGACTGACCATCTGCAAGGTGGACTGGTTTAGACAGGATAGCTTGGGGGAGTTTTCTTATTGTTTATAAATCGATTCTCTGAAATCATCTGTGCTACGTAGGTAGGCATTGTAGATTTTTTGTTTTAATAAGTGTACCCAGCTTGCAGGAGCATGGCTTGTCGTACGGTCAATGTTAGCCACATCTTTTGCCACTGCTTGATCGATGAGTTCTTGCATTTGGGCAGCTGAACGGATTGTAATCTCCTTGCTGCTGTTTGGTACACCAAGTTCATACTGAATAGTGATTGGTTTCAACTGGTCTTGCTTGCGAATACGTTTATTAAACATATCCTTCTTGAAATTAGCCCATGAAACGTATTTATTAGCAAAGACATTTTTCAAGACGAGACTATCAGTAATGAGTCCCACATCTTTTCGGTGCCAATCTGAATAGGTAATGTCCCCTTTGCGTTTAGCTTCTTCTGCGTATTGGTTGGATACATATGGTAAGAACCCATCTTGATAACCTTTTTCTGCCAACAATTCGTAGGCTGTCTTTCTAAACATGATGTCACCAGGCGCACCCTTTGGATTACTGAGGGCAGCATAAATCGGTGAGAACATGCTGATCAGATGATAGCCATTACGAGTATAGTCACTCTTATCACGGTATGCCCGACGGTTGATGATATTATTGTCAATCAAGGCATCAAGACTGGTTAGTTTACTTACTTCAGCATCTGTCAATGGACGAACAGAGTTTCCAGCATGAGTTTGTTTATGGTACTTGTCCTCAATGTAGAAATTCTCTATTTTTCTAAACCATTTTTTCTTAACATCATTTGACTTAGTTAAAATGGCATTGGCTTCCATAGCATCCAAGGTATACAAGACATCGTACATACCGTGCACATACTCTTGCAAGGCTGCGGCTGATGTGAAGCGGCTTGTCGGATCATAAGTATGCAAGCGAGTTGGTGAATCCTTATCCCCTTTATAGAGAGTATTCAAGACAATAGCATCCTTATCTAGACTGTCAGCAGATTGCAACAGTCCTAAGGCATACAACTCTGCTCCCAATCCTTCACGACGACCTTTTCCTTCAAAGTAAATATGTCCGTCAGAATTATGAACCATTTCATGGGTATAGACTGATGTTCCGTATTTATCCAACAGGCGGTCGCTGACATAGTGGACCTCAGAACCGTTGGCATAGGCTCCAGCTCCTTTGCTTTCCCCATACCACTTACCAGTTGGTCCAAAGAAGTTGTAGATAGAAGCAATGGATTTATCAGACAGGGTAGCCCAGTAATACTTGCTATTGCTATCTTTCATACCAAAGCCATCTGAAACCATGACTGAACGGAAGAGTTTTTCTTTGTATTCTGGTGAAAGGAAGTGGTACCAGATATCGTAGTGGTCTCGTTGCCATTCAGCCGACTGGTTGACCTTAGCACGGACATACTGACGCAATTCTTCTCCTGATAAGACTGTATTATTGACACGATCACGGTAGCGTTCGTAGCCACCAAAGGCCAAGGTAGAAAGATTTGAAATCACATAAACATCTTCTTCTGGCAATGTTAATAAAGGTAGGAGCATGTTTTTTAATTTCCAACTTGGTGCCGTAATACGGTCATAGACTCCCAGCATATACTTACTATCCGCTCTAGCTGACTCTTGTTTGGCACGCACTTCTGGAATTGCTGATTTACTCTCTACTATATAGGCCTTGGTATTCGTCTCCAACCATTCATTATTGGTTTTAGTTGGTAGGAAGAGTTTTCTGTAAGACTCTAGTAAATCCGTTACTGTCTTGCGACCTTTTGCAGCAGCTAGTGTTGTTTCATAGGCACTTGGATTATTTGATGCCTTGAGATTTTCCATACCACTCTGACCTAGTGCAATGATAGTATCCAGGGTTGAAGCTGTGCTATTGCCATCAAAATCAAACTTATAGGTATTGAGGTCCTTGGTGTTGATGTGATCGTAGTTGATATTGTACCAGCGATTGAGGTAAGTCAAACCAAGCAAGAAAGCTTCCTTGTTGTTCTTGATTTTCTCGCTGATGTAGGTTGCTACACTATCTCCCATCGTATTGATAGACTTGTCCATGGCTAGCACTTTACGGAGATGTTCGCCGATATTGGATTTAACTTTTTCAAATTCTTTGTCCAAATATAGCGAATCAAGCGACGCATCTGCCTCAATGCCCAGAACTCTTCTCATGGCTGCTGAGTCATATTCGACCCCTTGCAAATCTGCTAGGACCTGATTGGTCACTTTCGTATAGTCAGATAGAAAGACCTCTGGCGTAAAGATAAAGGGTTTACCTGCTACGCTGTACTCTGCAATTTGTGTATTTTTGAAGTCGTCTTTGTAAGTGACGTCCAGATAACTGATTGTATTGTCAGCAAAATGCAACATCAGTTTATTGATTGCTGCTTTATTGGCCTGAATATCTGTGATGATGTCATTGTCCTTCATTGGTACAACATCCAGCAGTTCTGTAGTATAAAGCTTATTAGTAGGATCAACTTGATTGCCATAGTGAACCACTAGCTCTTTATTATAGAAAGGCATCAATTTCTCGATATTGTGATAAGCAACTTTTCGACTAGCTTGGCCTTGACTTAACTGAGTATAGTCCACACTTCGTTGATTGTCCTTTAGTGTTTGACCTGTATCGTCTAGTGTCACTGTCATCCCATAAGACTGAACCTTTTCTCTAGCCTGGTCTTGGGTGATTGGGATTCCATAGAGATCGGCCTTCTTGTTCTCAACAACAGTGCTAGCATCTTTGATGTCCGCTCCCCTGTACTGGTCCCCTGTGATAGCATAACCATCTCCAGCGTTGACCATGCTAACGACATGATGGATACGGCCATTTTGCCATGTAGAACCCGCTATACCTCCGACGCGAGGATAGGTTGTCGTATTGAGGATGGTTCCACTTGCTAGTGCATGAGAGACCAAAGCACCACTTTGAACTTTCCCTACAATACCTCCAGCAAATTGGTCATTGTTGCGGGCATTACTAGAAATATTTGCATCAACGGCTACCTTATCAATCTTAGCCTTATTACCAGATAGGAGCCCTGCTATACCTCCCACATAGTAAGGAGAAGCATCCGTATGCTTAGCCTGAATGCTACCTGTAAATGAACTATTGCTTATTTCTGTATCTTGAGCCTTGGCTACCAAACCTGCAACTGACTTGCTACCTGACAATTGACCTTCTACAGCTACATTACTAATCTGGCTGTTAGTAGCCACTTTTGCTAGGCTGGCTGTATCTTCTTGACTCTTAATCGATACTGCTTTAAAATCAATATCTTTCACAGTAGCCTTGGTCAAATTATCAAACAAGGCTGTCTTAAGGTCATAAATCGCAAACGGCTTCCCATCACTCGCACCGATAAGATTACCAGTGAAAGTGCCTGTCACATAGCTGGTTTGTCCCTTAGCTAAGGCCACTTCATCAGCTGTCATATCAGCTCCAAGTTTAAAGGTTCCAGCGAGATTACCTTGCATGGCAGCAATCAGTTTCTTGAAGGAAGTATAGACACTGTCCTTGGCAAGCTTTTGCTTATCAACTGTGAAGCTATAGTTATCCTTGTATGCTGAATCTTTCTCTTGAACCAGTTCATTGAAGGCAACGGTTACCTTGTACTTCCCATCCTCTGTTTCCTTAATAGAGCTAACTGGTAGCAACATTTCTTTCATCTTATCTGATTTGACTTTGACAAAATAAGGTGATAAATCACTTGGTACTTCTGATAAATTCAGATAGCGACGGTAGTGACCATCTTCCTTACCATAGAGCCCCACTTCATCCACATCTTTGATTTCAATTTTCTTATAGTCCAATTGAAAATCTTTCGTTGATACTTCTGTATTTTCCTGATCAGATTGGCCTAGATTATAGGTCAGGTAAGTCTTAATTGTATAAGGAGTATAGTAGTCCAAACCATCAATCGTTTGCTGAACAGATAAATCTTTCAAATCCACTTCTTTAATTAGTGTTCCATTTTGAAAAACTTGAGCCTTGGCCTTAACAAAAGCAGACGTTGGGTCATCTAAGCGGTAGTTGACTGCTACTGCTTTTTTGCTCTCATCTTTAACCAGATTAGTAATTTCAACTGTTGGTTTGGTTTTAACAAGACTACCAACCTTGACAATCTCTTTGGTTGGTTCTACTTCTGTACGTGAGATTTCCTTGCTAGCTTCCACCTTACCATCTACGAGATAATCTTCATACTCGATTGTCCGTAAACCATCTTTTCCTTCCTGAGCAATTTCTCGATGATTTTTCAAGATGGTCGCATCTTCGATTTCTTCAGTTTCGTGAGGGATAGTTTCTGTTACTGTACGATGATTACTTGTCAAAGGCAGTTCAGGAAGAGCTTCTGCCACAGCAGCCTCGCCCTCGTGACCCTGCTCTTGTGTGCCTTGGGTGCTAACGGGTTCTATATAAGACGGTTGAACGGGTTGAACTAGGGTATCCCCTTCATGACCTGACTCTTGCGTACCTTGGGTACTAATTGGGGCTGTGTACGCTGGTTGTGCTGGTTGGACTGGAGCCTCACCCTCGTGACCAATTTCTTGGGTCCCCTTACTGCTAACAACTTCTGTAGACTCTGGCACTGTTGGCTCAACTGGAGCTCCCTCCTGAGGACCTGTGTAAACTGGTAGTTCTGATTGAACCAGGGATTCGCCTTCATGACCTGACTCTTGCGTACCTTGGGTACTGATTGGACCTGTATAAGACGGTAATTCTGGTTGAACCAGAGATTCGCCTTCATGACCTGACTCTTGCGTGCCTTTTGCTTCTACCGGGGCTGTGTAGGCTGGTTGTGCTGGTTGGACTAGAGCCTCACCCTCGTGACCAATTTCTTGGGTCCCCTTACTGCTAACAACTTCTGTAGACTCTGGCACTGTTGGCTCAACTGGAGCTCCCACCTGAGGACCTGTGTAAACTGGTAGTTCTGATTGAAC